>NZ_LANF01000009.1 GCF_000966265.1 Palaeococcus ferrophilus DSM 13482
ACCGTTCTCAAGGTTCGTAACGCCGAGACAGTTCGGGCCGACGAGTCTTATACCCCACTTTTTAGCCCTCTTAACGAGCTCTTCCTCGAGCTCAACCCTTCCGGCCTCCTTAAAGCCGGCAGAAATAACAACGGCGGCCTTAACTCCCTTCTCACCGCACTCGTCAATCACATCAGGAACGAATCTGGCCGGAACCACTATGACTGCGACATCGATTTTATCAGGTATCTCCTTGAGGCTCTTGTAAACGGGGAACTTCTTTCCGTTGACCTCAATCTCACCGCCCTTCACGTTAACCGGGTAAACTTTCCCATCGAAGCGAAGGGTTATCGAGCGCATTATGGCGTTTCCTACCTTCCCGGGCACGTTTGAGGCACCTATGACAGCGACGCTCTCCGGAGAGAACATACCATCCAGTGTTTTCCAGTTCATCACACCTCACCACCTGGCAGTTATGGATAATTTATCCAATCCGATGCACTTTACATTTATAAATGTTTTTGTCTCAAACGGCCAGCACACCACAAAAGTTTTTAGCTTCTTTTCGTAGCCCCTCCAAGGTGAGAGAGGTGAAGCAGACCGACAAGTACGAAGTCCTTCAGGACCTGATGAGAAGGAGAGGTTTTGCATGGGGCAGCTTTGAAATCTACGGTGGAAGCGCCGGCTTTTATGATTACGGTCCCCTCGGGGCCACGATAAAGCGCAAAATAGAGCAGAAAATAAGGGAGGCATTCCAGAGGGAGGGCTTCTTCGAGCTTGAGACGCCCACCATAACGCCCGAGGAGGTGTTCATAGCCAGCGGGCACGTCGAGAAGTTCGTGGATCCGCTCGTGGAGTGCCGGAAGTGCGGGACGCGCTTCAGGGCCGACCACCTCGTTGAGGAGGCCCTTGGGATCGATACCGAAGGCATGAGCGCCGAGCACCTCACGGAGCTCATAAGGGAGAAGGGCATAAAGTGCCCGGAGTGCGGCGGAGAGCTGGGTGATGTGTGGTACTTCAACCTGATGTTTGAGACGTTTATCGGCCCCTACAAGGACAAGAAGGGCTATTTGAGGCCTGAGACGGCCCAGGGCCTCTTCATAAACTTCAAGCGCCTCAACCACTTCGCCAGAAACCAGCTCCCCTTTGGGGTCTTCCAGATTGGCAAAGCCTACCGCAACGAGATTTCCCCCAGACAGGGGATGATACGCCTCAGAGAGTTCACGCAGGCTGAGGCTGAGATATTCTTCAATCCCAACGAGACGGAACACCCGCACTTTGAGGAGGTTAAGGACGAAAAGCTGAGGCTCTACCCGATAGAGCACCAGCTCAAGGATTTGGGCGTAATCGAGCTCACCGCGGAGGAGGCGGTTAAGAAGGGCTACGTTATGAACACCTTCTTCGCCTACTACATGGTCATGGTGAAGAGGGCCCTTCTGGACATGGGCATCCCGTGGGAGGCCGTAAGGTTCCGTCAGCAGCTGCCTGAGGAGAGGGCCCACTACTCGAGCGACACGTGGGACGTGGAGATAAGAAGCGAGCGCTTCGGCTGGGTGGAGTGCGTTGGAATAGCCTACCGCGGCGACTACGATTTGAGCAGGCACATAAAGAAGAGCGGCGAGGATTTAACCGTTCTCATCCACTACGACGAGCCGAAGGTTGTGAGGCACCTCAAAGTGAGCCTCAACATGAAGCGCGTCGGACCGAAGCTGAAAGGCGATGCGAAGAGGATAAACGATCTCATAGCCGGTTTCAACGAGGAGAAGAAGCGCGAGCTGGGTGCGCTTCTCGAAAAGGAGGGAAAGGTCACCCTCGAGGGCTACGAGCTTGAAAAGGACGACTTCATAATCAGGGAGGTCGAGGAGAAGATAACCGGCGAGAAGATAGTGCCGCACGTCCTTGAGCCGAGCTTTGGTATAGACAGGCCCTTCTACCTGCTCCTCGAGAACAGCCTCGTCATCGAGGAGGACAGGACGTACCTGAAGATCAAGAAGGACATGGCCCCCATCGAGGTGGCGGTGCTCCCGCTCGTCGCCAAGGAGCCGCTCAAGAGCATTGCCTACGACGTCTTCAGGACGCTCCAGAAGGAGGGCTTCATAGTCGTCTACGATGAGAAGGACACCGTCGGAAGGAGGTACATGCGCTACGACGAGATAGGAACGCCCTACTGCGTAACCGTGGACAACCAGACGCCCGAGGACGGCACGGTAACCATAAGGGACCGTGACACGAGGGAGCAGGTCAGAGTGAAGATCGAAGAACTCCCGGGGAAGCTGAGGGAGCTTATTTTTGGAGGTTAGCACTCCTCCTGGATTATCTTTTCCACCTCTTCTTTTAGCTCTCCAAGTTGGGAGCTAACGATAACCCATACAATCGAGAGATCAACGCCGAAATAGTGATGAACAACGACGTTTCTCAGGCCCACAACCCTTCTCCAGGGAATGGACAAATATTTCTCCCGGATATACTCTGGCACGTTTTTCGCAGCTTCTCCGATTATTTCAAGGTTTCTTAGAACTGCGTCAACGGTTTTTCTGTCATTTACGAAGGTTTCAAAGTCATACCCCTCGATGTATTCTTCAATTCTTTCGATGGCCTCCAGGATATCGGTTAGGAAGAGACATGGGTCGCGCTTAGACATACACCAACTCCCCTTTTATATGCTCCCAGAACTTCTTCCGGCTCATTGCGGCGTTCTTTGTTATGAGATCAACCTCCACTCCCAGCAGGGACTCGAGGTAGTCCTTTAAGTCCACTATCTCCCAGCCTATCGGCCTCTCAAATTCAACGAGGATGTCAAGGTCGCTGAGCTCGCCCTCCTCGCCCCGCGCGTAGGAGCCGAATATAGCTATAGTGCTAACCCCAAAGCGCGAATGGAGCTCATGTTTGTGTTCCTCCAAAGTCCTCTTGATGTCTTCTAATTTCCGCTTCATCATCTAAAGTATAAGGCTTCAAATAATAAAAATGCTTTGCCAACACCCAACAACCATTTAAAGACTTTCACCAAGTCAGGCACATGAGAACCCTAGTGCTAGCCATCATCTCCCTCTCTGCCGGCTTCATAGGCTCCCTCATGAGCGGCGGGAGCATAGTGATATTCTCCCTGCTGACCTTCCTTGGAATCCCCGTGCAGAGCGCCGTGGGGACGTTAAAGGTGGCCATAGCGGCGCTCACCCTCGTCTCGGCGGTGACCTACTACAGGGGGCATGCCCTCGATGTGAAAGCCGCTCCGTACCTCGTCACCTTCTCCATCGCGGGCGCCCTTGCCGGCAGCTACTTCTTTGCCTCCATCCCCGAGGGGGCAGCGGGAATTGTGGTGCTCCCCCTCCTTTTTGCCGGCATTTACCTCTCACTCAAAGGCGAAGTGGAGAGGGCACCCTCCAAAAGCTGGAGTGCGAACAGGCTGCGCGTTTCGGGTGTGGGATTCGTCATAGGTGCCTACATCGGAATCCTCGGCATAGCGTCCACGCTCATAGTGATAGCCGCATTGCGGGGCTTCTTCGGCATGGACATTCTGAAGGCCAACGGAACGGCCAAGGCCATAATATTCTCCAACAACCTGGTTGCGGCCCTCGTCTACGGGCTGGGAAGAAAAATCAACGGCGAACTGCTCCTCCCCATACTCGTCCCAATATGCGTGGGGGCGTGGCTGGGTGCCAGAGTCGCCCTGAAACTCGGAAGCGAAAAGCTCAGGTGGGTTTACGTAATCCTTGGCTCCGCAACTGCCTTAAAGCTCCTGAGCGAACTCCTTTGAGGGGGAAAATGAGGAAGATTCACCTGACTTATAGGCGCATTCCGAACAGGGTTCTTGAGAGGGAAGACGAGGTTATCGCGGATCTTGGAGAGGTTGTTGTGGCGAAATCCCGCTTCTCCGGCATGCTCGCCCCGCTCAAGGTGAACGGGGTCGAGGTGATCAGGAACGGCTACGGCATGCTCTACTTCGCTTTCATTGGAGAGAACTACGACATCCTCAAGGTGTACGACGAAGAGGGGAACTTTAAAGGTCTCTACATTGACGTTCTGGCCTACACGAAGCGCGATGGGGACAGCCTGGAGATGCTAGACCTGTTCCTGGACATCTTCGTCTTCCCGAACGGAGAGGCCTTCCTCCTGGACGAGGACGAGCTTGAGATGGCCCTCAACTACGGGCTGATAGACAGGGAAACCTTCGACTTCGCTTACTCCGTGGCCAGGGAGGTACTCGAAAAGCTTAAACGGAAGGACTTCCCGCCAGAAATCGTTTGGGAATACGACTGGAGGGGTTGAGATGAAGTTCATTAAGGAGACCAAGGATGGAATCGTTCTCCTCATTCATGTCCAGCCCAAAGCGAAGAAGAACGCGATTGAGGGGGTGGACGAGTGGCGCGGAAGGCTGAAGGTCAGGGTGAAAGCTCCCCCCGTTGAGGGCAGGGCGAACAAGGAAGTTGTGAAGTTCTTCTCAAAGCTCCTTGGGACTGAGGTCAGCATAGTCAAGGGGGAAACGAGCAGGGAGAAGGACCTTCTGGTAAGGGGGCTTGACGCGGAGGAAGTGAGGAAAAGGCTGGGGCTGTGAGGCCTATCGCCGCCTTATCAAAAGTGAAAAAGGGAGGGGTTCAATCACTCAAGGGCCTCAGCGAGGATTCCAACGGCCTCCTTTATCATGAGGTAGGCCTTCCTGACCTTCCAGGGCATCGGTATCCTGCCCTCGTCAGGCGTTCCGACGCTGATTGCCTCGTTGAAGAGTTCCGTCGAGTTGGCCTGAAGCTCAAGGGCGAGGGCCAGCGTTTCGTTGTCCACGCCAGCGTCGAGGGCCTTCTCGTAGAGCTCCGTGAAGGTGCTGTTCTGATTGAGGTAGAGGTAGTACCACACCTTGCCCGCCGTGTAGTAGGTTCCGTAGTCCCCGTACTGGAGGGCGGCAGCCCATCCCGTACCAACGAGCAACATTACAAGCCCGGCAATTAAAACCCGTGCCATACGCATTGGTATCACCGAATAAGCTTAGTACACAGCTCCTTTTAAAGTTTGCTCTGAATAGCTACCGGTATTGAGTAAAAAAAGCCACGGTTTGGAGTTTTTCCATTCAAATGAAGATGGCCTCTCTGCTCATCAAATCCTCCAGAAGTTCACGAACCCACGGTTTCCGGGTTCTGGTTGAGATATGGATTATCCCCTCGACCCTGACCCCGTAGCGCTCCCTCAGCTCCTCCCTAGACACGGGCTCTCTTAGAAGGAAGGGACGCTCTATTGTGAAGGCGTAGCCATAGTTCCCCACGTATTCCCTGAGCCACTCCCTGCCCTCCTCGCCGTGGACGAGGGTGAGCCCGCTAGTGTCCTTCGTGAGCTCCCATAGGGTCTCAAAATCTGCCTTAACGACCTCTCCCACCTCAAAACCGCCCGCTATAGTTCCCCTAGTCGTCAAAAGTCTGTCCCTGTCGAGGCCGAGCCTCTCAAGCGTCATCTCCAGAAGGTAGGGGCTCCCCCTGGCAATGTATAGGAAAACCGTGTCTCCCTCGCTGAACTTGCGGCTCTTCCTTATTTCGTGGCTCTTCAGGCCACGGAATATCAGCTCTCCGTAAACCTGGTGGAGTGCTATCACGTGGACGGCCATACGGAAGGAGAATTGGGAGGGGGATTTAAAAGGCTTTTGACGTCAGAGGCTGCCTGTGAGTGCCCCGAAAGCCAGGGCTCCCATGAGGGCTCCCACCGCCGTGGCGCTGAAGTTCGTCATGTCGTTGTTGAACCATCCCCTCTCCTCAAGGGTGGCCCCTATTACGCTGTCGGCATTGCAGCCCAGTACTCCCCCAATGAGCACCGAGAGGAATGCCCCAGCCCTGTTCTCGAAGAGGGGAATGGAGATAAGGGCTATTATGGCTGCTCCAATGAGGGCGAAGAGCTCTCCCTGGAGCGTAACCCCACCGTTGGTTCCCGGCTCAACGCGCCTGTGGAGGTTAGTTATGAGGCGGGGGTTCCTTCCGTAAACTTTACCGAGCTCGCTCGCAAGTGTGTCCGCGTTGGCGGTGGCTATGGAGGCGAAGGTTGCCGCCCACACCACATCCTTCTTAGTTACGTACTCGAGGACTATGAGGAGGGCCGCCACGAGGCCGTTCCCGAGGACGTTCCCCCAGCTTCTAACGCCCCTTTTTCCCTCCGCGATTTTGCGCCTGGCCTTCTCATGGTATTTGAACTTCGTGGCGAGCGTTCCTGTGAGAAGGAACACAAAGAGCGCCAGAAACGGTATCCAACCCCCAAGCTCGAGCGTTATCACACCCACGAAGAAGGCGGCCACAACACCCTTTAGGTCAAGCGCACCCTTTTTGTACACAAGAATCGCTGCAGCGGCGAGCAGTGCAGTGTCCAGTACCAGCATTTCTGTCCCCTTATTGAACTTTTTGAGAGAATAAACCCGGTTGCTTTATTACGTTTTCCCTCGACGCACGCCGAAAGGAATTACCCACCCGGAAAAAGATGAAAATGTCAGAGGATATCAAACTTAACTATGTCCGTTATGAAGGTCACGTCCATGCTGTCAATACCTTCCATCTTCGAGGATATCTGGTGTATCTTCTGCTCTATTGACTTCATGTCCTTGGGTGCCACGATGTGGAGGATCAGGTTGTGGGAACCTATAGCGCGCTCTATTATCTTCACGTCCTCGTCTTCTTTAATGCTCTCCACGATTTTCTCAACATCTGTACCCGGTTTGAACGTTATACCGAGTATCACGTACACATAGCCAAGCTTCTCAAAGTCCGGGATTACGGTGTACTTCTTTATGACGCCCATTTTCTCGAGCTTGTCCATCCTGCGGGAGATGCGCTGCC
Organism: Palaeococcus ferrophilus DSM 13482; assembly: GCF_000966265.1. Classification (NCBI taxonomy): domain Archaea; kingdom Methanobacteriati; phylum Methanobacteriota; class Thermococci; order Thermococcales; family Thermococcaceae; genus Palaeococcus; species Palaeococcus ferrophilus. Next base: position 6,780 of record NZ_LANF01000009.1, read on the forward strand.
GCGTGGTCTTCAATATCTCGGCGAGTTCTTTATATGTGTACCTTGCGTTCTTCGAGAGAAGCTTGATAAGCTCAATGTCCGCCCTGTCTATTTTAGCACGCATTGGAACCACCTCTCTGTTTTACTGGCTGAAAACATATAAAAATGTTTCGGAAAATATCCAAGTGGGTGGATTAAGTTCACCTAACTTCTCACGATATGTCCTTTTTATAGCTCAAAATAGGGTCTTTTAGGGCACTTTATCGGCACATATTGTAACAAAATTTTTAAGGTGATAACACCGTAAAACTGGGAAGAGTAATCTAAAACCCCATCCTATGGTGTGCCACGTGGGGAATCCCTCTCCCTGTATTTCCCAACGCTCCCAAGGAGGCTCTTCTCGAGGTCCACCCCATAGCGGTTGGCGATGCACGCCAGTGCAAAAAGCACGTCCCCTATCTCCTCCTCCAGCCGTGCCTTTTCCTGATTCCCTTTAACACCCTCAACGGCGAGCATTGCGTCCGCGAGCTCCCCCACCTCCTCAACCAGGGCCGCGAGCATCTCAAATGGGCCCCAGTAGCCTCCGAGCTCTCGAATGAGTTCATCCACCTCGCGCTGGGCCCTCATTCTATCACCCGAAGAACTCCCCCTTGAGCTTTTCGATGTATTCCTTCAGGACTTCCTCGTTCGTCCTGTAGAAACGTAACTTACCCTCCCTGCGCTCGTGGAGGAGACCGAGCTTCTTGAGGGAACGCAGGTGGTGGCTTATGAGGGTCTGATCCTGGTCAAGGGCGTTGGCTATGAGGCACACGCACATCCAGCGCCCCATGAGCATGTTCAGGATTCCCATCCTTATCGGGTTCGAGAGGAGTTTAACAAACTCAAGGACATCGTCGTCAACCTTCACTTTAATCTCTTCCTCGGGGTCAAGCAGGCGGCACTGCTCCAGGCATCTGTTCACGCTCCTCTTCTGCTTCTCCGTAAGGTTCTCTATAAGCTCCCTGACCTTCATTCTCATTCACCAGAGAAATAAAAGAGGGCATGCTATTTAAGAATTTTCATGTGAAAATTACCTCCCGCTCATGTGCTCCCAGCCCAGTACGGGCATGGGCTCACCGTCAATGTAAACGCCCTTCCCCTCGCTCACTTTCCCTATGATGGAGAACTCGAATGATAACTCATCAGCCCTCCTGGCTGGAATTGTGAAGACCAGCTCAAACTCCTCCCCGCTTGCCAAAGCTATCTCAACGGGGTTCCTACCCAGCAACTCCGCCACCTCAATCGTCTCCTCCATTAGGGGGATTGCCCCGGAGTTAACGTCTATCCTCACCTCGCTCATCCTCGCGAGGAGATGAAGTTCCTTGGAGAGGCCGTCGCTCACGTCTATGGCCGCGTTGGCCACCCCGCTCAGTTTCGCACCCTCACGAACCCTCGCCCTCGGCTCGAGGAGCTTCCCGTAGAGCACCCTCCTTGTCGTAGGTGATACGTCAACGTCCTCCATCCAAACGAGCAAACCTGCGAGGGCCCGGCCTAGATCACCGGTAACGCAAACTAAATCGCCGGGCTTCGCCCCGGAGCGCGTGAGGGGTTTTTTCGTTATCCCCATCGCGACGCCGTCTATTATCAGATCATCGGACTCGTTGGTGTCGGCGCTCAGAACCGGAAGGCCATAGAATTCAAGCGCCCTCCCCATCCCCCTCGCAATCCCCTCCAGATACCCCCTGTCCATATCGCGGGGGACGCCGAGGGAGAAGAGGAAACCCACGGGCCTGGCCCCCATCGCGGCAACGTCGCTCACGTTCATGGTCACGGCCTTGAAGCCAACCTGCTCGGGCGTCATTATATCGGGAACGTCCGTCTTTCTAACGAGCATGTCGTTCGTGGCAACCAACCACTCATCACCGAGCCTCAAGGCCCCGGCGTCGTCTCCGAGGGGAAGGTCTCCCTGTTTTTTCAGGTGCTTGAGGAAGAGCTCGATTATCTCTGATTCCCTCATTTTAGAACCTCCTTAACACGGAGTACTTTAAAGCAGTGCCCGTTCACGCAGAGTTCCATGTTCTCATCTCTCATGGACAGCAGGTCTTTATCCCCCGTTACCAGAGCATCTACACTTCCCGCAACGCAGGCCCAGAGTATGGGATTGTCCTCTGGATCACGGGAAAGGTGAGGGCCTGTCTCGGCTTTGACCACTTTCATGAACCGCCGAATTAATGAAGCGTAGCGCTCAACGCTCTCCGCTGGGAGATTGAACTTTCGGACGAGGACAGTCCTCATCTCGTCCAGGATGTAATCGGAAACGAAGCACTCGTGGTTTCCAAGGATGCACTCCCAGAGGAGCCTCCTCTCGTTTCCGTGCCAGAAGTATGCAGAGATCAGGACGTTCGTGTCAAGGAGCAGCCTCATTCCCATACCTCACTTCCCTTATGGCCCTCTCGACGTCTCCCCTGGTTATCCCGAGCTTCCTGGCGAGCCTCTCCCCCTCGCGCAGGATTTCCTCAACGTCGATATCAAGCTTCTTCATGAGTATCAGGTCCCCCTCCTGAACCAGGAGAAGGTACTCGCCCTCCTTTATGCCCAGCCTCTCCCGCACTTCCTTCGGGATCACAACCTGTCCCTTTGAGGAAACCCGAACCACTTCCATTTTCTCACCCGTAAGAAATTCTTACTGATTCTATTTAATCCTTTCGCAGGAACCTCATCAAACTCGTCTGCCTCGGTCTGTACTCCTCGCTCTTCACATCCACCTCGATGGACTCAAGCTCCCCTATACTCGCGTTCCTTATCTCCTCCGGAAGCTTGATCTCGCCGTACTTGCCCCCTCCGCCGGGAATGACGATGAGCTTGCCCTCCCTGTAGGCCCAAACCGCTTTTGCCACATCCTCGTGAACCTCAGCCAGGGCCTCCAGGGGCGCATCAACCAGAACGCGAATCTCGCTCCCGAATTCCCTCAAAAAGCGCTCCCAGATTATTCTAACGGACTTGGTTTCAACTCCCTTCCCAATGACCATCGCTATTATCTCCGCGAGCGGGGCGAGGTGTAGGTAGGGCGGCCTGTCCTTCGGTCTCTCCTCCGTGTCGGCGAGCTCAAGGATTCTGTCCCTTACGCCCTTCTTTATCCTCCCCCCACATCTCGGGCACTTCCATTTGAAGGCCCTTGCCTCATCAAGCGAATACTTCGTGTAGCACCGGGAGCAAGCGGTGAGGTGGTACTTCCCGAGCCTCGGATCTAAACCGGCGTTGAGGACGATTCTCCTCCCGCCGCGCTTCAGGATGGCCTTCCTGACCTCCTCGAAGGTCGCCTCCTTGACCTCAAAGCGGTTGAACTCCCTTCCAAGGCGGTGGGGCATTGGGGAGTGGGCATCGCTGTTGCTTAAATAGGGGAGCTTGTGGTGGGCCCTGATTCTATCCGCCATCTCTGAATCAGCCGAGAGACCAAGCTCAAGGAACTGGATTTTTGCTCCATCGTAGGCCTCCTTCAGCGAGTCGTACTCCTTGTAGAGGCTCGTCCAGGGGGTGAAGGCGTGGGCCGGGCCGACTAGAACATCGAGATCGTTGGCCAAATCGGCGATTTCAGCCGCCGAAAGGGTGAGGTGGGGCCTTCCCTCGGTTTCAATATCTGTAGAATACGGCTTCAACCTCTCCCTCATCTCGCGGACGGCCTCGATGCTCGGAAAGATGAGAACGTGATGAACCCTCCGGTTGTCCTCGACCTCCGTCGTGAGGAGAAACCTTATCCCATCTCTCTCGTAGGTTCCTTCGTCGACTTTTTTGGCGTATCTGAGCAGTTCTTCCTCCCATTTGGGGTTGAGTATGTCGCCGGTCCCCACTATCCCCAGTCCCTTGAAGCGCGCGTTCTCCGCTAAATTGGGAATCGTCATGGCCTTTGAGACGGCCTTCGAGTGGCGGGAGTGTATGTGAAGGTCGGCATCAACCTGCACTGCCCCCACGGCTCCAGGAGTAAAAAAGTTGGTAGGGCTCACAAATAGCCCCTGTCTTCCTCTTCGCCCTGCTGGGGCATCTCCTGCTCAAGCATGGCCCTCTGCATCTCCTGAACCTTCCGCAGGATTTCCTCGGTCTCCTTGGCGCGCTCGTCGAGGGCGCTCATGTCCACCTCGATTCCAAGAACCTTAGCCACAACCTGAAGAACCGCCTTGGCGGCCTTGGCGTCAACTATGTATCCAAGGCTTTCCCCGAGGAAGCACGCGCCCCTCATTCCCCTCAGCTTCCCTATGCCGAGGAGCAAACCTGCCGCTCCAACTATCGCCCCTCCCTCGTCCTCCCTGAAGAGGACGGGAAGTCCTTCGAGAATGGGCTTGTACTCCTCCTTCGTCTCAAGGTCGGTGAAGGAGACGAGGACCTTGGGCTCCCCCTGAAGTTCCGGCACCTGGAAACCGCCCATTGTGATGATCTCCTTCGCGCCGAACTCCGCAACGAAGTCGAGCATCTTTCCCACGACCTCAAAGTGGCCGTAGCTGTCCGTCGGGGGCACCTGGGTGTCGCCCGTTATGATTATGAGGTCCCTTCCGTTCTCGTTCTTCCAGTAGTAGAACTCGTTTCTCATGAGCTCCACGGTGGAGTCCTTTCTCACGAGAACCTGGTGCATGAAGTGGGGGGAGTAGAGGTCGGCGAACTTCTTCGCGTTGAGCTCCTGTATCAAGTGCTCCGCGGCGAGCTTTCCAACAAGGCCTATGCCCGGTAACCCCTCTATGAATATGGGGTCGTTGAGCCTGGGCCTCTCGTGAACCACTATCATGGTTTCCCTCATTTTTTCACCCCAATTCCAAGGATTTCCTTCTTAAGCCTCCTTCTGTATTCCCCGTAGGGGTCCTCCGGCGAGAACTTGGGCGGATGGGCCACCTTCGTCTCGGCCCCGCACACCGGACAGACCTCTTTGAGGGTGTAGCGCCCGCATTCAGGGCACTTCCTTATGCGCCACCTCATTCGCCTCTCCTCTTTATCTTCTTTATCTTCTTCTCCTTCCTTATGAGGCTGGCCTCTCCTCCGGCTTTCTTGATGACGCGGAGTATCTCCTCGGCGATGCTCTCAAGAACCTCCTCCGCCTTGTAATAGTCGGGCGCGGTCACGTCTATTCTGTAGCGCGGCGCTCCCTGGTAGGAGAACTTGACCTCGACCTCTTCCTCCTTGTTCGCCCTGTCGCGGGCCTTTATGAGCGCCTCCTTTATGACCTCCACGCCGTTGGGTGTGGGAACCGTTATCTCGAACTCGGCATCTATAGTAACCGTGGGTATCTCAACGTAGGCCGAGATGACCTCGTAGAGGGGGTCAATCCACTCCTCCGGGATGAGACCCTCAAGAACCCCTTTTCCGTTCTGGGCGGCGTCCTCAAAGGCCGCGTAGACCTCCCCGTACTCCTCCTCCAGGGGAACCCAAACGGCGTTCCAGGCCTCGTTGAAGCTCTTCCCTATCTTCTGGGCCACCATCTCAAGGAGTTTCTCCGCCTTCTGGGCGCGCTTGTACTCCTGGAGCTTGGCCTTCCTCTGCTGTTGGTTAACACGCTTGAGGCTGAGGTCTATGTGTCCCTTGCTGAGGTCAACCCTTATGACCTTGGCAACGACCTTCTGACCCTCCTTGAGGTAGTCCCTTATGTTCCTCACCCAGGTGGGGGCCACCTCGCTTATGTGCATGAAGCCGTCCTTTCCGGGATACTCATCAAGGCTGAGAAACGCTCCATAGTGATGGATGTTCTTAACGGTCGCGACAACAAACTCTCCCTCCTCGGGATAGGGTTTGCTCTTCCTCGGCATTTATCATCTCCTCCTTTTCGTCCTGAATGTATCACGACACGGGACTTTAAAAGTTAATCGGAAGGAAGAAGAGCCGGAAGGAAAAGGGAAGTGAGGTTCACTCGAGAACCTCGACGATTTTGGCCTTTATTATGCCCTTACCGCCGGTCGGCTCAACGAGCGTGGCACCGCAAACGTTGCACCTAACCTTGGTGGCGGGCTTGTTGAACACTATCTGCTCGTTTCCGCAGTCAATGCACTTGACCTTGATGAACCTTGAGCTGGGCATGGGGATGAGTCCCTTTGGAAGCTCCATTCTTCACACCTCCACGTCAACCATCTCAAACTTCTTAACCCTGAAGCCCTCTCCCTTTATGTGCGCCTTACCGCAGACGGTGCAGCGGTAGCGAAGGTCGAGCTTCCTGACGGGCTTTTCCCTTCCGGCCGGGTTCGGCCTCGGGAAACCGCGGTAACCCTTGGTGATTCTCCTGAAACGCCTCTGACCCTGCTTGAGCTCGCTCCTCTGCCTCTTCTTGACCTTCTCGACCTTGTGAACCGTGTGTTTCTTACAGTACGGGCAGTAGGTCCTTATCTTCTTTGGGAACTTCATGCTTTCACCTCCAGCGGGCAGCCCGGTGGGTTCCTCACGGACACCCCCGAGCCATGAACCCATGACAGTTCATGACACCCTAAAGGGAGAGGCTTTAAAACGTTTTTGGCGTGGAGCGAAAAGCCTAAAGTCCGAGGATCAGGGGTATCAGCACGGGCGCCAGAGACGTCAGGATGAAGCCGTGAACGAACGCGACAAGAGTAACGTCGCTTCCCCCGAACTTGACCATTACGGGGAGCGTGGAGTCCATGGTGGTGGCGCCGCCCATGCTGACGGCCAGCTCCTTTGGGAGATGCTTTATGACGAGCGGGTAAATCAGTATTGTGAATATCTCCCTCGTGAGGTTAGCCGTGAAGCCCAGCACACCGTAGAGTGGAGAATACTGGGCCAGGAGGGGGCCCGTGAGGGAGTACCACCCAAAACCGGCAGATATTGCGAGGCCCCACTTCAAGGGCACGCCCCCTATTAGGGCTGCCACCGCTCCCCCGCTCAGGGAGCCGAGGATGGTCGCGAGCGGGAGCTTAACGCCGAGGGGGCCGAGTTCCCTCAGCTCTCCAGCTATCGCCCTGTTCCTGCCCACGTCAAGGCCTATGATGAAGATAAGAAGGTAGAGGGTAAGCTCCGCGGGAAGGCCGGCCTCAATTGAAGTCCAGTGGCCGACCGCAAGCCCGAGGAGGAGCGAGAGAACCACGAGGTAGAGGAACCTCACTCCCTCCCACCCCCAATAAGGATAGCAAAGCCCAGGCTTCCCGCTATCGTCAGGAGGGCGAAGAGGACCGAGAGGAGGAGCACGCTCAGGGCGTTTATGTCGGTTTTTCCCGCCTCAACCCCCATGAAGAAGATGAGGAGGAGTAAGGTAACGCTCATCGGGGTATCAACGCTCCCCTTAAGCCTGTCGCGGAAGAGTCTGCCGATTAGGAGGCCGAGGACCAGGGGTATAAAAATGTTCATGAAGAATAAGGGGAATGCTAAGATAATAAACTTAACGGTTCAACCGCTCTCTAGCCACCCACATCCTCTGGAAGGCGGTTATCCATGCGAGCACCCCAACCACGTAGACCGCCACCTCAACGCGTCCAAACAAAGCCCCGAGTATCAGTATGAGGAGCCTCTCGGCCCTCTCGGCGATGCCAACGGCAAGGCTCCCCGCCCCGGCAAGCTCCGCCCTGCAGCGCTCGTAGCTAACCAGATAGGCCCCCATGAACGTCAGAAACGCCCACCTCCAATCCACGAGGTTGCCGAGGGCTATGCCGAAGAGCACCGCCCCATCGCTCACCCTGTCGAAGGTGGAGTCGAGGAATGCACCGAAGGCGCTCGTCTTCTCCGTCATCCTCGCGAGAGTTCCGTCGAGTGCATCGATGAGGGAACCCACTAGGAGGACGATTGCTGCCCAGAACTGCTCTCCCCTGTAGAAGAGGTAGGCCCCGAGGAGGCTTATGGCAAGCCCCAAAACCGTCACCGTGTTGGGCGTAACGCCCGCCCTGGCCAGCGGCCTCACGATGGCCTCGAGGATGCCCTTAACGTTCGAGCGGTACTTATTTAACATCCAACCACCTCATTCGAGCGTTATTACCTTCTTGCCCCTCTCCTGAGGGACTATCTTAACCTTCGCGTTCTCGAACTCCCTCTTGAGGCCCTCACCATCGAGTAGTCTATCAAGGAAGACGGCCAGCGCGGCCACCTCGCTGTGGGGCTGGTTCCCAACGCCAACGTTGTAGTGGGCCACCTCGTAAACCTCCCTCGGAACCTTCTCGGCACCGACGACGACGAGGATGTCCTCACCCGCCTCGAGGTCTCCCCTTATTTCGGGCAGGGCGTCGTCTATGTGCCTCCCATACATCGTGAGGTGGACTATCTTCCCCCGCCACTCCCTCAGGATTCTGCGCCAGTTGGGGTCGAACTCTATGGAGAAGGGGCCTCCCCACCTCTCGACAACGTCCTCAACGCTCGCCTTAACGTGCTCATCCTCCTCCGCGGCAATTATTATCCTCTCCGCCCCAAAGGCCCTCGCCGTCAGAGCCACGTGGGTCGTTATCCTCTTGTCCCTCTCCGGCCTGTGGCCGAGTCTCAAAACCGCTATCATCCAAGTCCCTCCTTTAGAACGTTCCAGTATTTCCCGAAGTCCTCTGGGTAGGGTTTACCCTTATAAAACTCGTGGATTACCTCCACCCCCTTCACAATGTCGCCGGTGGGATAATGGCTCAGGACGTAGTTAAGCTCTTCCCGGGGGGCGGAGGCGAAGAGAAAGAGGGCAAAAAGCTTGTCATTGTCATCCAGCGAGTTGATGACCTTCTCAAACTGGAGCCTGCTGTTTGGGGTCAGCCTCTCCCCGACCTTTTTGAAGATTGCATCCTCAACACCCTCCAGGAGGTGGGCACTCACATCAACGTGCTCGTGGCCGGCCAGTGTTATGGGATTGAAGGAGACGGCCATGTACCCCTCCCCGAGGAGCTGGTAGAGGCGCGGGAAGTACGGGCTTGCCATATAGTCCCCCAGCTCCCCAAAGAAGTCCCTCTCGAAGTTCACAACGTACCATTTGCCCCCGGCGTAGAACTCCGCCACAGGTCGGGCGGTGCAGTCCTTCCCATCGTAAAGCGTCACGAGCCTCGCGGGAACGTTCACTGCCTTCATCAGCCCCACAAATAGGATATCCGCCTCCGCGTAGCTTATCTTCCTCTGGGGGAGCACCTTCACCGGGTCAACCGCCGTGGTGTTGTCTCCGAGGACGTAGTTCTCCTTTATCCACCCGTAGAGCCTTTCTCCCGCTTCCACCTCAGAGGAGGCGTTCTCCACTATGGGGAGCGCAACGTTCCTGAGGCTCTCCACGTCCCCCACAATGTCTGCGTTGTATTTGCGCGCCCAGTAGCCATCCACAACGTAGGGGTTGGCTATCCAGCGGTAGTTATCACCGTACGCCTCTTCAAGGGCGCCTTCGTTTTTCCAGGGCTGCCACACGACCCTTATGGGAGCGCTCAGGGGCTTTTTCTCCATACCGCCCCCCTCGTCGTAGGACACCACCAGCGTCATGTAACCCTCGAGGGTTGAGTAGGGGGCCCTGACGGCGTAGACGACTCTTTTATCCTCGTGGGGCTCGAGTTCGAGCGGGAACACAGGGGAACTGACAACCTTAAGCCCTCCCGGAAGGTGAAGACCCACGCCCTCAACCCTAACGTCTCCCTCCCCCTCGTTGGAGAGGCTTACCTCAACCTCGAACTCCTCCCCCCCGAGGACTTCCCTCGGCGAGGCCAGCTTAACCGTTAGGTGTCCCTCTTTTGGTTCGGGAGAGGGAGGTGGAGGATTCGATGCCACAACTGTTATCAGGAACTCATGGTACTCAAACCACTTCCTGTTGAGCTCGTCCACGAAGTTGAGGCGCAGCTTTATGGGGTAAGCTCCCGGTGCAGTAGGGGCCTTTATCATCCAGACGAGCTGTACGCTCTCCCCGACTTTGAGGAGTTTGGGGAACTGGGGTTCCTGGAGAACCATAAAGCCATCGGGAATCTGGCTTAAATCCTCCATGCCCACGAAGGCCACTTTGCCCGTGTTGTTGAAATCCACGATTATGTAGAACACCTCCCCCGGGGAAACCGCGCTTCCCTCCACCGATGCTTTTATAGAATAAGGGGCCTTGTAGAGACAGCCCAAAGCGAGGACGAGTATGATGAGGGGGAGGAGGATTCTGCGCAATCCCTTCACCTAAAAGCCTATAACATGGGAGATTAATAATCTTTTAGGTGGTGCGATGATAACGCTGACGACCGACTTTGGCCTGAGAGGTCCATACGTCGGCGAGATGAAGGTGGCCATGCTCAGAGTGAACCCAAAAGCTACCATCATTGATGTGACTCATGGAATAACGCGCCACTCAATCATCGAGGGCTCCTTCGTCATGGAGCAGGTTGTTAAGTATTCCCCGGAAGGAGCCGTTCACGTCGGCGTTATAGACCCGGGCGTGGGAACCTCAAGGAGAGCGGTGGTAATCGAGGGGAATCAGTGGCTCGTCGTTCCGGACAACGGATTGGCTACGCTCCCGCTCAAGCATATCAAGCCAAAAAGGGCGTGGGAGATCGACGTTGAAAAACTGAAACGCTTCACCGGCTGGGAGGTGAGCTCGACCTTCCACGGCAGGGACGTCTTCGGGCCCGCGGGGGCGCTGATTGACAGGGAAATCTCGCCGGAGGAGTTTGCAACCGAGATTCCGCTGGAGAGCCTCATCAAACTAGACGTCGAGCCAAGGAAGGAGGGCGATACCTGGATTCTCAAGGTCATCTACGTGGACGACTTCGGAAACGTCATACTGAACCTTGAGGACTACGGAAGGCCGAGTGAGGTTGAGCTCCCCGACTTTAACCTAAAAATCCCCTACCTTGAGACCTACGGGATGGTCAATAGGGGAGAGCTCCTCGCCCTGCCCGGAAGCCACGGCTACCTTGAGATAGCCGTGAACCAGGGTTCTGCCGCCGGGAGGCTCGGCCTCAATGTTGGGGACGAGGTGAGGGTGAGGCTTATCTGATAACTTCTGGAGAAGAAAACGTTATCAGCTCTGAAGACGATATGGAAGTGGTGGGAAAATGGGAGAGATAGAAGTTAGGGTAGTAGTTCCAGACGGGATGGAAGAAATTTTCGAAAGGGAGCTGTCGGCGATTCTTGAGGCTCTCTGGAAGGCCAAGAAAAAGCCGAGGGTAAAAGTCGATGACGTATTCGGAATGATGCCCTCCAAAAAATCGGCAAAAGAACTGAGGATGGAGTTCTATGAAGAGGTATTTGGTTGATTCTTCGGTCATCCTAGAGGCCCTCAGAGGGAATCCCCATGCGAAGGAACTGCTGGAGTCCATAGAAAACGATCCGAAGTTCATAAACCCCGTGATCTTCAGCGAAGTCCTCTTTGTGTTCCTTAAACAAATAACCGGAAAGAGCTACTTAACACTCAGAAATAACGTGAGGGAAATAAAGGTACACAAAGGTAAAATTGAGAAGCTCTACCTCTTCCTAAGAGACAACTTCGTGGAACTGCCGATTACCGAAGAGATCAGCGATATGGCCTTTGGATTCCTTAAGAAATATGCCCTCCTTCCGAACGATGCAATAATCTTAGCAACCGCCAAGTTTTATGAGCTCTCACTTGTCTCTATGGACTCGGATTTTGAGAGGGCATCAACCTCAGAGGGAATTGACTGCGTCTGTAGTGTAGGCAACCGTGGAGGTGAAAGCAATGGTTAAGCGTGGTCTCTTCGTGGGCCGCTTCCAGCCCGTGCACAACGGACACCTGAAGGCGCTTGAATTTGTTTTTTCCCAGGTTGATGAGGTGATAATCGGCATCGGGAGTGCTCAGGCAAGCCACACCTTGAAGAACCCCTTCACGACGAGCGAGAGGATGGAGATGCTCATAAGGGCGTTGAACGAGACCCACCTCGCGGACAAGCGCTACTACCTGATTCCCCTGCCAGACATAAACTTCAACGCCATATGGGCGACCTACGTGGTGAGCATGGTACCAAGGTTTGACGTCGTCTTCACGGGTAACTCCCTCGTTGCCCAGCTCTTCCGCGAGAAGGGCTACGAGGTCATCGTCCAGCCGATGTTCAGGAAGGACATTCTCTCTGCCACGGAGATAAGGAGGCGGATGATTGAGGGGGAGCCCTGGGAAGAGCTTGTCCCTAAAAGCGTCGCCGGGTTCATCAGGGAAATCAAGGGCTGTGAGAGAATAAGGATGCTCGCGACGAACCTCGAAAAGAACGAGAAGGAGCTCCAGGCACCTATAAGGATTCCTGAGTTCTGAGGGATGAGGTGAGGGGATGGAACCTCGGGGGTTGCCCTCAAAAAATTTATCGGGCCGTGGAGAGAAAAGGACTTCGTTGAAGCGGCCCTATTTTAAGCCGGGAGCTTGTTGAGGCTCCCATCAGATGGACGTCTTAACCGGCAGATATTTATAATGGCGGGCACAACGTTTCCACCATGGGCGACTCGCTGCGGCAACTCAAAAGGCTGTTGGGCTATCTAAGGGAGCACAGACCCCACTTCATTGCGGGCCTATTCTTGGTCCTCCTGATGTCCTACACCAACGGCGTAATCCCCGTCCTCATAAGGGAGGCGATAGACGGGGGAATAACCACCGGAGAGTACCGCATCGCTATCCGCTACGCCCTTCTCGTCCTCCTCGTTGCGGTTCTCAACGGGGCATTCAGCTTCAGCGGGCGTTATCTCCTCGTAAGGGCGGCCCAGCACGCAGTCTACCACCTCCGTATGGACGCTTTTAAGGCAATTCAGCGGCACAGAATGGAGTTCTTCGACAGGACCTACTCGGGCCAGCTAATAAGCAGGATAACCAACGACACGGAGAGGATAACGCGCTTTTTATCGTTCCGAGTGAGGATGTTCGTCTACTCCGTCTTCCTCATCATAGTCTCGCTCTACTACATGGCACGCATGAACCGGGCCCTTACGGCTGTCGCCCTCGTCACGATAGCCCTCGTGGTCGCTTTAAACACCACCTACGCGAGGAAAGTGAGGCCCATCTACGACAGGGTGAGACACCAGACCGGAGTCATAGCCTCGGTTTCAACGGGCAGCATAGCGGGAGTTAAGACGATAAAGGCCCTCTCCGTGGAGGAAGAAATCCAGGGGAAGTTCCAGAGAGAGAACGAGGAACTCTACTCCCTCAACGTCGAGGCCACCAAGATAACGGCCCTCTACGGAAACGCGCCCTTCCTGATCATGGGAATAGCTATGAGCGCCATGCTCTACTACGGCGGGAGGGCGATAATGGCTCAAAACCTGACCGTCGGAGAGCTTACAGCCTTTCTGACCTACATGCTCACCATGACGTGGCCCCTTAGGGCTTTGGGCTTCACGATAGGCGACATCCAGAGGAGCTTAGCGGCAGCATCAAGGCTCTTCGAGGTGATTGATTCGGCCCCGGAACACATCGACCCGCCTGACGCTGTAGAGCTCACCAATCCGCGCGGGGAAATAGAGTTCAGGGACGTTTACCTAACCTACCACACCGGGAAGACGGTCCTCAAGGGGCTTAACCTTAAAATCCGGCCGGGTGAGAGAGTCCTAATAACCGGTCCGCCCGGTTCCGGGAAGAGCACCCTGCTGAAGCTCATAGCGCGCTTTTACGAACCCGAAAAGGGGAAAGTGCTGATTGACGGCGTGGACGTGGGCAAAATAAAGACCTCCAGCCTCAGAAAAACCGTCGCCTACGTCCCGCAGGAGCCCTTCATCTTCAACAGGAGCCTGAGGGAGAACATAGCGCTGGCAAACCCCGACGCGAGCCTTGAGGAGATTATCAGAGCGGCCAAAATAGCGAAAATCCACGACTTCATCTCCTCGCTTCCAGAGGGTTACGATACGGTTGTCGGTGAGAAGGGCGTAACCCTCTCCGGAGGCCAGAGGCAGAGGATAGCTCTGGCGAGGGCCCTCCTCCTAGAGCCGAAGATAATCCTCCTTGATGATCCTGTCTCAAACCTCGACGCAAAGACCGAGGAGAGCCTGGTCGAAGACCTTAGGGACATCCTTGAGGGCAAGACCGCAATAATCGTCTCCCAGAGGCTCTCGATGGCGAGGCTCGTTGATAGGGTTATCGTGATGGTCGATGGAAGGGTTGTGGAGGACGGAAAGCCGGAGGCGCTGGCAGGGAAAGGCGGGCTCTTCAGCGAGATGCTCGGCAGGGGTGGGTGGAATGGAAGGTAAGTCGTCCCTCTCGCTCCTCAGGAGGTTCATAGGCGAGGCCCTCTCCCACAGGAAAACCCTCGCGATAGTAGTTGTGAGCATAGTGGGCTCCGCCCTGGCTACCCTAGCGCCACCCTACATCCTGAGTATAGCGATTGACCGCTACATCCTGGCCGGCAATTATTCCCGCTTCTGGGTCATAGGCCTGCTCTACCTTGCCTCTCTCGTGGCCCAGTGGTTCTTCGCGACGCTTCAAACCTTCTACATCGAGGTCTTCGGCCAGAAGGTGCTCCGCGATTTGAGGGCGAGGCTCCACGAGAAGGTTCTTCGCTCGAGTCTGAACTTCTTCAAGGACAAATCAACCGGGGACCTCGTGTCGAGGATAGTGAACGACACGGGAATAGTGAACGACATCCTAGTTTCGGGCCTCCTGGGGGGCCTTGGAAGTCTGCTCAGCCTCACGGGCATAATCATCGCCATGTTCCTCCTCGACGTTAAGCTAACCCTCGTGACCCTCACGAGCGTTCCGCTGATGGTCCTTGTAGCTTATTACTTCGGGGGGAAGATGAGGAGGGCCTACAGGGAGACGAGGCAGAAGATAGCGAGGATTTCGAGCGTCGTGGAGGAGAGCGTCGCCGGTGTGGAGACCATAAGGGCCTTCGGCAGGGAGGGTGAAGCGGAACGGGAGTTCTCAAAGGTGTCAAGGGAGACGATAAAGGCCTACCTCAGGGTGGCAGTGTACATGGGCCTCTTCTGGCCGCTCATGAACATAACCAGCCTGCTCTCTGTGATAGTCGTCATGGCCTACGGTGGCTACCTTGCCTACCGGGGCGCGGTTAGCGTTGGCGTCGTAGTTGCCTTCATCCAGTACGCCCAGCGCTTCCGCGGGCCCATAAACAACGTCGTGAGCATGTACGACAGCCTCCAGTCGGCTTTGGCCGCTCTGGAGAGGATATACGAGGTTCTGGATGACGGGAACGTGGAGGACTACTCGGGAAAGGACGTCGAGAGGTTGAAGGGCGAGCTCACGTTGGAGAACGTCTGGTTCGAGTATGAGGAGGGCATCCCCGTTCTCAAGGGGATAAACCTCCACATTCCTCCCGCCACGAAGGTGGCCGTTGTTGGAAAGACGGGGGCCGGGAAGACCACGATAGCCAGCTTGATAATGCGCTTCTACGACCCGACGAGCGGCAGGATACTCTACGATGGCCTCGACGGGAGGGAGATTAGCAGAAGGGGCGTGAGGAAGAGAATCGGCTACGTCCCGCAGGAGACCTACCTCTTCCCGGGCACCATAATGGAGAACATCCTCATGGCGAACCCCGGGGCGAGGGAGGAGGACGTGGTAAGGGTATGCAGACAGCTCGGCGTCCACGGGTTCATAGAGAGGCTCCCGCAGGGCTACAACACCTCCGCGGGAGAGGCCGGAAAGCTCCTCTCCGTTGGGGAAAGGCAGCTCATTTCCCTCGCGAGGGCGCTTTTAAAGGATCCCGACATAGTAATCCTCGATGAGGCGCTCTCAAGCGTTGACCCGAAGACCGAAAGGTTGGTGCAGGATGCTATGCTCAGGCTGATGGAGGGCAGGACGAGCATCATAATCGCCCATCGCCTCGGGATAACGCGCTTCGCCGACAAGGTCGTCGTGGTTGAGGATGGAAGAATAGTGGAGGAAGGCTCTCCGGAGGAGCTGCTCGCGAGGAGGGGCCACTTCTACAGGCTCTACACATCGCAGATGGGAGAGGCGCTTGCCACCCAAACAAATTTATAAATCCGGAGAGGTAACCCATGTTGAGGTGGTTCCATGCAGCCTCCCAAGAAAAAGAAGGTTGAGGAGATAGAGGACGAGCTCTTCGAGGACGAGGAGGAGTGGGAAGAGGAGGAATTTGAGGACGACTGGGAAGACGAGTGGGAGGATGAGTGGGAAGAAGACTGGGAGGATTGAGCTTTTTTCACATTCTCCGGCACTTCACTCTATACGCACTCTTCTCGCGACTCCCCTTTCCTCGAGGACCGATGCAAGGGAACGCGGGAGAACTACCATGTCCCCCTCCCTGAAGGGGCCGTGCTCGTTTAGTTCCTCATCGAAGATCCTGGGAATGTCGGCCTCTATTATGTAGGCCTCCCTGATGGTTCTCTTAACTTCCACGCTCTCCTCCATGGTCTCCTCAACGTGAACCTCCTCTGGAACCCCTGAGGGGAGTTCCTCCCTGTTGATGAAGGCCACAAGAAGCGAGAAGACCCTTCTCTCCTCGGGCGTCATGGGCGCCGGAACGCCCCTAACCGCGAGGTCAACGATTTTGTGAAGGCGGGTGCGTATTATCTCCCTCACGAGCTTCTCGGCTATCTTAAGCTCGGCCAGGGCGAGTCTCTCCTCAACGTCCTCGCCCCTCTCACCTGCCCCCTCTGCCTTGAACTTCAGGGCTTTTTCGAGGGCCTCAAACTCACGGTAGAAGCCCTCGTCCAGGGGCTCAAGCTCAGTGCTCCCCAGTTCTCTCTCCAACAGCTCCCTCAGCTGGATTATGTCCAAGCCCATCACCCAAAAAAGATTAGGGGGTCACTCCTCCACGCGAGGAGCGAGGAGGAAGGTCAGTCTTCCCTCGTCCCTTACGGGGTAGTCCATCTGGAGGGGCATCTCCGTGCCGAAGCGGAGGATGACCTCATCAGCCTTTCCAATGCCCTTAACCATGTCGGCGAGGTAGCTTATGCCGTAGGCACTCCTGGTTTCTTCCTCAACCTCTATGTCGAGGAGGCCCTCGTCCTCGAGGGTGAGCTTAATCTCAACCTCCTGGGTTTCCCCCTCAGCCTTGAAGACGAGCTCGTTTTCCTTCGCGATGAGCTTTATGCTGTCGCTGACGAGGGAAGCGTCCTTGACAGCCTCCTTTATGACCTCGCCAAGGATAACGGCCTTGGCCGTGAAGGGAAGCTCCGGAAGGTCGAGCTCAAGCTCCTCAACGTCAATGAGAGGAAGCTTGAACTTCCTGGTGGCGGTGCCCTGGAGGACTATCTCGAGGTAGTTCTCCTTTCCCTTGCGGAGCACGAGGGTGTCCTTGCCGGAGGCTCTCTTGAGAACCTTCTTGAAGTGGTCTATGTTAACGCCAACGGTCTCCTCCCCGTCAACGGAGTACTTCGAGAAGATGTTCTCGGGGAGGTCGAGGTCTATGAGCACGACCCTGCTCGGGTCCATGGCGCGCATGCTTATTCCGTTCTCGGTGACCTTAAAGGCCGCCTCGTCGATGAGGTTGCTGGCAGTGGCTATCAGATCCGCAAAATCCTTTGCACCATCGAAAACTATCTCGAACATACCTTATCCCTCCATCCCCTCTATTATTCTAAGCATCAATTTAATTCTTTCTTTCCCTCTCCACAAATAAGCCTTTCCGTTGTTGGTGTCGGGTGTCCTGAGGTAGGCCTCCTCAAGCTCCTTCAGAGCCTTCTCCGCGAGGCGCTTCAGGACTTCGTCCCTCATTCGTAGCTCCTCCACGTGTGGCCGCACTTGGTGCACTTGTAGAATATGGTCGAAGGCTCATCACCAGCCCTCGTCTGGAGCTCCCACCAGTAGGCCTCCTCGTTGCCGCACTTGGGGCACTTGACCTTGGCTATGGGAAGTGTTCTGACGTCCTCCTCGACCACGATAACGCCCTCGTCGGGCTTGTGCTCAACCGTCTTCTTGACCTTGTACGCCTCGGCCTTCTCGGGGTCAATGGGTTCCTCGTAACCGCAGCGCCTGCACACGAGCACTCCCCTCTTCCTGTCGGGAATCATGACACTTCCACACTTGGGGCAGAACCTCATGTTCTCTCACCTCTTCTCCAGCTGGTGGCCACCTATGTCGGAAGTGAATAAAAAGTTTTGCCAAGCCCCCAAAAGAAAGGGGTAAATGGGTAACGGCTCACTCCCTCTTGTAGGGCCTTCCATCGGCCTTCGGCGGCCTCGCCTTTCCGATGATCCCTGCCACGATGACGAGGGTCATTATGTAGGGCAGCATCAGGATGAACTGCCCCGGGATTATGTGCTTTGGAGCCAACCAAGTAGCCAGCGCCTCGAAGAAACCGAAGAGCCAGCCGCCGATGAGCGAGACCACGGGGTTCCAGCCGCTGAAGACCATGTTGGCGAGTGCTATGAAGCCCCTTCCGCCCGACATCGTCTTGTGAACGAGCCCGAGCCAGTCAACGCTCATGTAGGCTCCAGCAAGTCCCGCCAGGGCGTGGCCGTAAACCGTTGACCAGAAGCGGTACTTCTCGACGTTTATACCGAGTGCATCGGCCGCCTCCGGATTCTCACCGACGGCCCTAACGCGAAGACCGAGGGGCGTCTTGAAAAGCACCCACCACGTCACGATGGCGATTATTATGGTCACGAAGACCATGGGGCTGAGCTCCACGGTGGAGGTCTTTATGTGCCACAGCTGGGCGCTCCCCACGAGCTGGTGCTGGCCCGCGGTTCCCCAGTAGGCGAGTATACCGAAGGGCACGACACCCATGGCGAGGAGGTTTATTCCAATGCCCGGGATAACGTGGTCTCCCTTGAGATAAACCGTTAGGGCACCGTGGAGCATCCCAAGGAGCATCCCCGTGATAATTCCTCCTACGAGGCCAATGGTTGCGTGTCCGGTGAGCTCCGCGAATATCGCGCCGAAGAAGGCGCTCATGAGGAGGACGCCCTCGTAGCCTATGCTGACCACACCCGCTCTCTCGCTCCACGCCGCTCCAACGCTCGTGAGCACTATGGGCACCATGGCCATCAGGGAGGTGAAGAGGATCGTCATTATGTCCACCGCGTTCATGGGGCAGACCTCCTCAGGGCTTTTTTAACGAGGTCGTAGAGGGACGGGACGGCGACGGTGATGACGATTATTCCCTGGATGACGTTGATTATCTCGAGGGGAACGTGGGCGTTCGCCTGCATCAGCGACCTTCCCGCCCTGAGCATTCCAAAGAACACCGCCGAGAGTATTATGCCGAGGGGGTGGTTCCTTCCCACGAGGGACACGCCTATTCCGTCGAAACCGAACCCGTAGATGTTCGCACCGCCCTGGCTTATGGCGTAGGTGGGTCCCTCTCCCATAATCTTCATCGCACCGCCGAGCCCGCTGAGGAAGCCTCCTATGACGAAGGACCATATGATGGCCATCCTCGGGCTCATTCCGCCGTAGCGGGCGGCCTTCTCGTTCATACCGCTGGCGCGCATGCTAAAGCCGAGGTTGGTGTGCCAGAGCAGGAAGTAGGTTAGTATGGAGGCGAGGACTGCTATCACGATGGCTATCGAGAGGCCGTAGCCGATCTCCGGCAGTCTGGCGACTTCAGGTATTCTGATGGTCTTGTTGGGGTCGTTGGGGTTGGCGTAGGGGCCGACTATGAGCCAGAGGACGAAGTACCACCCAATCCAGTTGAGCATGATCGTGGAGATGACCTCGTGGACGCCGCGGTAAACCTTGAGGAGGGCCGCGGGCAGGGCCCAGAGGGCACCTAGGAGCATGCCCATGACGATTCCAAAGAGCTCGTTGGGCCACATGTTGGTGAAGATAACCGCAGCTATTGCCCCGAAGTAGAACGAACTCTCCGCACCGATGTTGAAGATTCCCGTCCTCGTGCCGAGGGCGAAGGTGAGGGCCGTGAGCATTATCGGGGTGGAGTACTTGAGGGTCGAGGCCATCCCACCCACGGACCCCAGAGCGCCCCGCAGCAGCCAGTAGTACGCCTCAAGCGGGTTGTACCCAAAGGCCACCAGGACTATCGCACCTATGAGGAATCCCACGAGGACGGCTATGAGGCTCTCGACGAAGGGGCGGAAGTTGACCGTTTTTAGGAGCTCACTTCCTGATGTTTTCATAGCGGATACCTCCCATCATCATTCCTATCTCTTCAATGGTTACCTCCTCGGGCTTCACAACGCCCATGAACTCTCCCTCGTAGATTATTCCCATTCTGTCGCTCAGCTGGATGACCTCGTCCAGGTCGGCCGAGACGAGAAGAACCGCCTTGCCCTCATTCCTCAGCCTGACGAGGTAGTTCCTTATGTACTCGGTTGAGGCGACGTCAACGCCCCTTGTCGGCTGGGCGGCTATTATGAACACCGGCTCCTTGCTAACCTCCCTCGCCACGATTAACTTCTGCTGGTTGCCACCGCTGAGGGACTTAACCGGCGCCTCAGTTCCCGGGGCGGAGATGTCGAACTGCTTTATGAGGGCCCTCGCGTGTTCCCTTGCCTTGCCCCAGTGAATCACTCCCCTGAAGCGCTGGAAATTCGGGTGCCAGTGGAGGCCGAGTATGGAATTCTCCGTAACGGTCATGTCGAGTATGAGACCCATGTGGGTCCTGTCCTCGGGAACGTGGGCCATTCCCCTGTCGTAGAGATCCTTCGGCCCCTTCCCCGTTACGTCATTGCCGTTGAGGTAAACCTTCCCTCCAGCAACCTTTCGAAGGCCAGATATGGCCTCTATAAGCTCCGTCTGGCCGTTGCCCTCAACACCGGCTATACCGAATATCTCACCCGCGCGAACCTCGAAGGAGAGGTTCTTGACGGCGACCTCCCCCCTATCCCCCATAACGCTGAGGTTCTCGACTTTGAAAATTGGCTCTCCCGGCTCCTTGGGGGGCTTCTCAATCCTCAGAACGACGTCCCTGCCGACCATCATCTTCGCAAGGAGTTGTGGGGTAGCTTCGCTCGTGTTGACGCTTCCGATGAGCTCCCCCTTCCTTATGACGGTGACCCTGTCGGTCAGCTCCAGAACCTCGTTGAGCTTGTGGCTGATGAAGATTATCGTCTTCCCCTCGGCCTTCAGCTGTCTCAGAACCCTGAAGAGTTCCTCCACCTCAAGGGGGGTCAAAACGGCGGTCGGCTCGTCAAGGATGAGGACGTCAACGTCACGGTAGAGCATCTTAAGTATCTCAATCCTCTGCTGGACCCCCACGGGGAGGTCCTCCACCGGAACCTCGAGGGGCACCTGGAAGTTCAGGTCGTCCATAAGCCTCTGGAGCTTCTTTTTTGCATTATCAACGTCTATCTTCGAGAAGAGACCGTGGCCCTCCATGCCCAGGATTATGTTGTGGAGGGCGTCAAAAACATCAACGAGCGTGAAGTGCTGATGAACCATACCGATGCCGTGGGCTATGGCATCGGAAGGACTCTTAAAATGAAGCTCCTCCCCGTTAACGAATATTTTACCGTCCGTCGGGGAGAGCATACCGAAGAGTATCTTCATGAGGGTGGTCTTTCCTGCACCGTTCTCACCAAGCAGACCTAGAATCTCACCTTTATACACGGTAAGGTCAACACCTTTGAGGGCTCTCGTTCCGTCAGGATAAACCTTGACTATTTCCTTCATCTCGATTATTGGCGTCCTCTCCATCGTCGCACCTCCCAAAGAGAATGAAAAAGAAAAGGACTTCACTTGGCGAGGTTCATCATGTCCTGCCAGGTCTGGGCGCTCCTAACGGCCTCTATGCCGTCCTTGTCCATGGGAGCCGGAACCTTAATCTCACCGCTGATGATCTTCTGCTTGAGCTCATCAACGGCCCCCCAGACCCAGTCAGGAACCTGCTTCCTTGTGTCCTCAAGGTACTGCTTGAGCTCGTCCCTGCTGTTGAAGCCAAGGTCCTTAAGCTTCTGCTGCTGGGTATCCTGCGGGAGTGAGTCAAACATCGCCATAACATCGTCCACGGTGCTTACGCCAACACCGCCCTCCTTGAGGCCGAGCTCAACGACGCCGCCCTTGAAGTTGCCCTCAACCGCGTCCTTAACGGCGGTGTAGACACCGACGTCAACCCTCTTCATCATTGAGGCAATGATGACTCCCGGCTTAATCCAGTCCTGGGCCGAGTCAACACCTATTGCAAACGGCGGTCCCATCTTCTTGTTCTGGGCCTTGAGAGCCTCTTCAACGGCATCGAACACACCAAGGCCCGTACCGCCGGCGACCTGGTATATCACCCAGGCACCCTGGCTGAGCTGGGCCTGGGCGGCGGCCTTACCCTTAGCGGCGTCACCGAACGAGCCGGTGTACTGGTAGAGAACGTCCAGGTTGATGTCCTTGCCCTCCTTCTGCTTGTAGTAGTCCTCTGCCCACTTGATACCGAAGCGGTAGCCTGCCTCGAACTTGTAGAGAACGGGTATCTCCATTCCAAGGACGATACCCACTTTGTCCTTTCCGTCGTTGGCCGCTATGAGGCCCGCAAGAGCACCTACGAGGGCTGAACCCTCGTTCTCCTTAAAGAGGATCATCATGACGTTGTCGGGCATCTCAGGGTCAAAACCGTCTATGATTGCAAACTTCTGGTCGGGGTACTTTGTGGCGACCTGCTTAACCGCGTCGGTCATCATGAATCCAACGGCGATTATAATCGTGTACTCCTTCTGGCTCGCGAGGGTCTCGAGGTTCGTGACGTAGTCGTCCTCACTGTTGCTCTGGAGCTCAACGAGCTGGAGGTTAAAGTCCTTAGCTGCCTTGCTGGCACCGAGGTAGGCCATATCGTTGAAGCTCAGATCACCCCTGCCACCAACATCGTAGACTATGGCTATCTTGCCCTGCGTGGTGCTCTTCTCCCCACCGCCTATACATCCGCTGGCCACCACGGCGAAGGCCATGAGGCCAATCAACAACAATCCAAACACCTTCTTCATGGGGTAACACCTCACCACAGAGTTTCAGCGGCATTGTTATATACCTTGCGGTATTCACCGCCAGTGAAGCCCCATCTGTAGGACCGGGGAGTTGCGTTACTCCCTATGCACCAATTTGGCTTTAAATCCCTCTCTGAAATTCTTTAAACACCTTCGTTTAAAAAACGGTGGGATGGAGTATGCTGATAGACATAGCGAACCTTGATTCCGGAGTGGTTCTCCTCACGGGGGACGCCAAGAGGATAGGGAGGGCATTCATGAAGGCGTGGCTCTCCAGGGGAATGACTTTCCTTGCCGAGGCGCTCCCCTTCCCCCTCGAGGGTTTTGAGGAGAACGTCTTCATAGGCTCACCCTTTGAGGGGTACACCTTCGACGGCTACCTTATAGTTGACCCCCTGAGCCGCCCAAAGGGGGAGAGGTCAAAGCTCTACACCTGGCTGAAGGAGACCGAGAGGCTGGTTCTCCTCTACGAGAGGAAGTACGTGGGGAGCTCAATAACGCGCTACGCCCTTAGGAACTTCATTGACTACCTCGTGGCCTACAAGAGGGAAACCCTCGGCTTCGAAAGGGTTGAAGTGTACCGGTTTGAGGAGGGCCGCGTGGTGGAGAGGAAGACCTACGTGCGGAGAACTTAAAAGCGCTGATTCCTACTCCCTCACACCCGATGACGAGCGGTTTCGGAACTGAACTGTGATGACACCAGCTATCGCCGAGGGTCTGGGTTAGCCTTTTATCCTTCCCTCGCGAAGATTATCCGGTGATGCGCATGAGGTTCTTCAGCCTGAAAACTCGACTAGCCTTCGGGGAGGGCTCCCTCTCATACCTCCGGAGCGTGGCGAAGGGGCACGAAAGGGTTCTTATATTCTCGAGCAGGTCAATGAGGGTTCACGGCTTCCTCAACGAGGCCATGAACCACGTGGAAGATGCCGGGGCAGGGGTGATGGTGGTGGAGGGCGTTCCCCCCGAGCCAAGCTACGAGTACGTGGAGGAGGTGCTCCCGCGCGTTAAGGCCTTCGGCCCCGACATGATCGTGGCCATCGGCGGGGGGAGCGTTATAGACGTTGCCAAAGCGGTTAAAGTCTTCTACGACTCGGATGCTGAGTTCGAGGAGGTCGCGGTTCTCGACCGCTTCAATCCGCCGTTGAAGAGGATTCCACCTCTCAGGACACCCCTTGTGGCAATCCCCTCCACGAGCGGGGCCGGGAGTGAAGTATCAGCAGCGAGCGTGCTCAAGTACGGAGACCTCAAGTACACACTCGTGAGCTTTGAGATAGCGCCGGAGTACGCGATACTGGATCCGAGGCTTCCGCGCGGCATGCCCCCTAAGGTTGCGAGGAACTCGGGCTTGGATGTACTCGTGCACGCGATTGAGGCCTACACCACCACCGCAACGACGCCCTTCAGCGACGCGCTCGCGCTCAGGGCCACAAAGGCGGTCTTCGAGTGGCTTCCAAAGTCCCTTGAGGGCGACCCCGAGGCGAGGGAGGAGATGCACTACGCGGCAACCATGGCCGGCATAGCCTTCCTCAACGCCAGGCTCGGATTGGCGCATGCCATGAGCCACAAAGCGGCGTGGATGGGCGAACACGGCTATTTAAACGCGGTTCTGCTTCCTCACGTGATGGAGTTTAACATGCGCGACGGGAGGACGAGGCTGCGCTACGCGGAGATTGCCAGGGAGCTGGGGCTGAGTGGAGCGGAAGAGCTCGTTGAGAAGGTACGGGAGCTCAGCGAGACCCTCAAAGTTGAGCCGCTCATGGAGCGCGTTGACGAGGGCGAGTTCCTCAGGAGGCTCGATGAGATGGCAGAAAAAGCCCACCGCGACCCGCTCATAAACTTCAATCCCATCGAGCCGACAGTGAACGAGATAAAGGAACTCTACAGGAAGGCGTTCTACACGCACTAAAGCCAAGGTTTTTATTCCCGCTCCCCTACATTTTTCAGGTGGTATCATGCTCGCGGAGATAATCGAGAGGTTTGGGGATACCGTTGTGATTGATGAGCCCGTCAGCAAACGCCTCGAGGTGACGAGGCACCTGCTCAGGCACATGGACCGGCCCGTTCTCTTCACTGACGTTGAGGGGTGGAAGGTTGCGGGGAACGTGTGGAGCACGAGGGATAGGATAGCGGCCTACCTCGGCATAGGCATAGGGGAGATAATCCACTTCATGGCAGATGCTATGGAGAACCCCTCACCCTACAGGGTGGTGGAAGATGCGCCGTTCCTCAAGAACTCCACGGAGGACTTTTCCCTAACGGAGCTGCCCATCCCCGTGTACTACCCCAAGGATGGCGGCCAGTACTTCACCTCCGCAATGGTCATTGCGAAGGACGATAACGGCTTCGTAAATGTGTCCTTCCACAGGATGATGGTGAGGGATGAAAAAACCGCCGCCATAAGGCTCGTCCCGAGACACCTCTACGCCATGTGGAAGGAGAGGGCCGAGAGGGGGGAGGAGCTGGACGTGGTCGTTGTGGTTGGCAACCCCATCCACCTCCTCCTTGCGGGAGCGGTGAGCACCGCCTACGGAGTGAGCGAGCTTGAGATAGCGTCGAGAATGAGCGAGAGGGCCTTTGGAAGGCCGCTTGAAGTGGTTGAGGTTGACGGCATCCCCGTGCCGGTAGAGACGGAGTTCGCCTTTAAGGCTAGGATAACGCCCGAGCTGGTTGACGAGGGCCCCTTCGTTGATATAACCGGAACCTACGACTACGTGAGGAAGCAGCCGCTGATGGTCTTCGAGAGGATGTACCACGTTGATGACCCGATTTTCCACGCGCTCCTCCCCGGAGGGTATGAACATTTCATGCTCATGGGCCTCCCGAAGGAGCCGCAGATATACGCGAGCGTGAAAAGGGTTGTGCCGAAGGTTCACGGCGTCCGCCTAACGGAGGGCAGCGGCATGTGGCTCCACGCCGTTGTTAGCATCACCAAACAGCACGACGGGGATGGGAAGAACGCGATTCTCGCCGCCTTCGCCGGGCACCCCAGCTTAAAGCACGTGGTTGTCGTTGACGAGGACATCAACATCTACGACGACAGGGATGTGGAGTGGGCGGTGGCAACGCGCTTCCAGGCAGACAGGGACCTTGTGATAGTTCCCAACGCGAGGGGAAGCTCCCTCGATCCCTCCGCAACGAAGAGCCTCACCGCCAAGTGGGGGATTGACGCCACAAAACCGCTCGATAGAAAGGAGGAGTTCGAGAGGGCCAGCGTCTAAAGCTCAACCAGCTCAAGGACCAGCTCCCACTTTTTGCAGTTCCCTTTGAGCCTCTTTTTTACCTCCTCGTTTCCCCCGAGGGCGGGCCAGAGTATCGAGTCAATATGGAGCGGGGGGATTTTGGTCTCCTCCGCTATTCCCGCCCAGAAGCTCACGGGGGGTTCGTTCGTGAAGCGCTTCGTGTAGGCGTTTATCCTCACGTCGTCGGGTATCTCAATCTCCATCGGGTAGGGCACGAATTCCCCAAAGGCTATCCTCCCGGCGTATCCGAACATCTTGACGGCGAAGACTATCGTTTTGGCGCTCCTCTTTGAATTGAGCGCTTCCGCAATATCATCCCTGAGGCGCCCCATTCCGGCGAGGTAGTACTCCCCAAGGGCGTTCAGGTCGAGCGGCTCAAGGAAGGGCTCGAGCCTCTGGAGGCGCTTCACCTTCCCCGCGACGAGCCGCCTGTTGGTTCTGGAACGGGGCAGAAAATCGGCGTAAGCCTTCCAGATGCTTCCCTCCGGAGGATTCTCCGAAAAGTGGCGCGAGAACTCCCACCACCAAGCCTCCCCCTTTCCGCTCAGCTGGTAGCTCACAACGGCGTTCGCTATGACGAGCTTTATGAAGAGTTCGTCATCCTCAAGGTTCTCGCGGAGGTTTTTGAGGGCATCGAACTGCAGGTCAACCCTCTCCTCGATGACCCTCGCCCCTTCGATGCCTATCTCCTCTAAAAGCTCCCTGAGGCGGGCGATTTTATCCTCGTCCCTCCGGTACTTCACGCCGATGAAGCGTTCGAGGGTCATATCATTTTCACCACCAGGGAATAAATGCGCTCTGCTGTTGCGTACCACCTAAGGACGTCCTCTTTTTTATAATCCGTCAGGGGGTTAAAGCCCGGGGTGTAGTACCTGCTCCGGGTGTACTCCCTCTCTATTTCGCCAAGGTTCAGCATGTCCTCGTCCGAGAGGTCAATCCGGGCAAGGGCGAAGAGCTGACCAAGCTTGTGGGTTCTAATATCTGTGTTCCTTGAGAGTAGAAGCGCCTTGAGGCTTTTCTCAATGGCCTGCTGTATGTGGAAGACGGCAAAATTCAATCTTCCAGCATGCAGCTCGTCCAGGGCGGCGTTGAGGTGCTCCCCCGCTATTTTCAGCGTCAAATCAGCTGGGCGATCTCCCATTTCCTTCCCTCCTCGATCAAAACGGGCTTTTTAGCCTTGATCTCTTTCCGGAGTGAATTAAGAATTTTCTCCCACTTTTCCTGTCCCTTGAGAACCTTGTACCCCGTTAAAATACCCCAGATCAGTGGATTATCGGCCGTTATCTCATCTTTTGACACCAAAACCACATCGTAGGACACACCAAGGGTTACCTCCAGCCTGAAAAGCTTCTTCCAAAAGATAGGTTTGTCCTTTTTTGAGTTCAGGATGACCAGGATATCGTAGTCCGAGGAGGGGGAACCCGAGCCCCGGGCCCGTGAACCGAAAAGGAGCACAATCTCCGCATTATCTCCAAAAAATTTTTCAATTAGCTCCAAAGCCCTTTCCAAGGCCCCCATATTCCCACCAATCATCTTTCCCCGACGGACCTTATCAACCTTTCGAGGTATGCGTTCTCACTTATCACTTCCGCACCCCTGTTCCTAACCCTTCCAAGCTCCACCCTCGCCCTTATCCCGTGCTCCCTGAGGAAGTCGTTGAGCTTTGCCGAGATCGCCGGATAGAGCTCCCTATCAATGAGCCCGTAAACCGTAGGCCCCCATGAACTCTGCCCTGCGCCATGGGTCTTTTCGCGGAGGAAGTCCACTACAAGCTTCACGTCCTCCCTGAACTCGCCCCCCTGGGTGCTCTCAAAGTGCCTCCCAACGAGCCTCTGGATTTCGGAGAGGTGTCCCCCAAAGGCCTCTATGTCCCTCTCCCTGAGCGCTGGAAGGAGTCCAAGGAGGATTCTGTGGCTTATCTCCCTCGCGGCCTCGATGTTCCCGAGTGTCCCCTCCATGACGGGCTTTTCCTCCTCCTCGTCAAACCCCGGCTCCACCTCGGGCGTGACGAGTATGAACGCCCAATCCTCCGGAAACTCCTCCCTAAAGATGAGCGGGGGGATTCCACCCCTGACGCCGCCGTCGAGCACAAAACCGCCGAATTTGAACGCGTATATCCCGGTTCCCGAGTTTTTGCCCCTCCCGAGGAGGGAAGCCAGCTCTTCAACGTTCGTGTTTACCCCATTGAGCCTTGCTATGCCGAGTGCCAGGCCGAGGGAGAGCTGGGTGGTGGAACCGAGCCCCACGTGACGCGGTATGGCCCTCTCGACCTCAACCAAATAGTTGAACCCCGTTCCAAAGCGCTCGTTCATCCTCTTGATCACGCTCTTTATGGTCTCAACGTCCTCGCCTTCCGCCTTAACCACGAGCGAATCATGAGGAAAGAGCTTTATCCTGTAGCCGTCCTCAAGGGCAACGCCGAGGGAGCCAAAGCGCCTTCCGAGGGAACCGGAAGGGTCTATAAGGCCCAGGTGAAGCCTTCTTGGTGTCTCGATTATCATCATCCCTCACCACCGGTAGAACGACCGAAAACTTTATAAATGCTCCCCTTACGTAGTATCTTACGGCAGGGGCAGTGCGGTGGTAGTCTAGCCTGGTCTAGGACAGCGGCCTGCCACGCCGCTGGCCCGGGTTCAAATCCCGGCCACCGCACCACAATTCTAAGGTTCCTTTCTCCCAAAGCCGATTTTAACGCTCCAATTCAGTCCCCTCTGCTCTTGAGCGTGCCCCTCTCGAACATGAGCACGTAGGATGGCTCAAGCGCCTTCGGGCAGTGCTCAACTCCCCTTGGAACGACCGCGAGCTCGCCCTCTTCGAGGTGTATATCGGGGAATCCCTTCAGCTGGATGACTATCCTGCCCCTGTGCACGTAGAAGAGCTCGTCCTCGTTGGCATGCCTGTGCCAGTGGTACTCACCCTCA
The DNA here is from genome assembly GCF_000966265.1 of Palaeococcus ferrophilus DSM 13482. Lineage (NCBI taxonomy): Archaea > Methanobacteriati > Methanobacteriota > Thermococci > Thermococcales > Thermococcaceae > Palaeococcus > Palaeococcus ferrophilus. The sequence continues at coordinate 35,566 of NZ_LANF01000009.1, forward strand.
AAGAGCGCCATCCTGACCACGTAATCGTTTACCTTCGCCACCTCCACGGGAGACCAGGGTTCTTCTATCTTCTCCGCGGCCCTTTCAAGAACGACCTTCTCAATCACACAACCACCCAATGGGAATTCCCGCGGGGGTATTTATCCCTTCCTGCTGGACAAATTATCCAATGCAAAACCCCGCTTTTCCCAATGTAAAAGGTTTTTATAGGCTTAAAACATATGAGTGAGTGGTGGTGCGGATGACCTTTGACCCCGAGAAGATAAAGAAGATTAGGGAAGCCGAGAAGGAATGGGAGGAAAAGACCGTTAAGCCCTTCATCGCCAAGAGGCCCGAGAGAAAGGAGAAGTTCATGACGGATGACGGCTTCGAGGTCAAGCGCGTTTACACCCCTGCCGACCTCGAAGAGTGGGACTACCTTGATAAGCTCGGTTTTCCGGGCCAGTATCCATTCACGAGGGGCGTTTACGCGACCATGTACCGCGGCAGGTTCTGGACGATGAGGCAGTACGCCGGTTTCGGAACCGCCGAGGAGAGCAACAGGCGCTACAAGTACCTCCTTGAGCAGGGCCAGACGGGTTTGAGTGTGGCATTTGATCTGCCGACCCAGATAGGCTACGACAGCGACCACCCGATGAGCGAGGGAGAGGTCGGTAAGGTCGGCGTTGCCATTGATTCCCTCTGGGATATGAGGATACTCTTCGATGGAATCCCGCTCGACAAGGTTTCCACATCAATGACCATCAACGCCACGGCCGCCAACCTATTGGCGATGTACATCCTCGTTGCGGAGGAGCAGGGCGTTAAGCCCGAACAGCTCCGTGGAACCGTCCAGAACGACCTCCTCAAGGAGTACATAGCGAGGGGGACCTACATCTTCCCGCCCAAGCAGAGTATGCGCCTCGCCACGGACGTCATAATGTACTGCGCCGAGAACGTCCCCAAGTGGAACCCGATTTCGATAAGCGGCTACCACATCAGGGAAGCTGGAGCGAACGCCGTCCAGGAGGTGGCTTTCACACTCGCCGACGGTATAGAGTACGTTAACGCCGTCATAGAGAGGGGTATGGACGTTGACAAGTTCGCTCCAAGATTGAGCTTCTTCTTCAACGCCCACAACAACTTCCTCGAGGAGATAGCCAAGTTCAGAGCGGCCAGAAGGCTCTGGGCCTACATAATGAAGGAGAAGTTCAACGCCAAGAACCCGCGCTCAATGCTCCTGCGCTTCCACACCCAGACCGCTGGCTCAACCCTTACCGCCCAACAGCCCGAGAACAACATAGTTAGGGTTGCTATCCAGGCCCTCGCTGCTGTCCTCGGCGGAACGCAGAGCCTTCACACCAACTCCTACGACGAGGCCCTCTCACTCCCGACCGAGAAGAGCGTTAGGATCGCCCTCAGGACGCAGCAGATAATCGCCTACGAGAGCGGCGTCGTCGACACCATAGACCCGCTCGGAGGAAGCTACTACATCGAGTGGCTCACCGACCACATCTACGATGAGGCCCTCAAGTACATCGAGAAGATAGAGAAGATGGGCGGCATGATGAAGGCCATCGAGCGCGGCTACATCCAGAAGGAGATAGCGGAGTCAGCCTACAAGTACCAGAGGGAAGTCGAGGAGAAGAAGCGCATCATCGTCGGCGTGAATGAGTTTATAGTTGACGAGCCGCTGGATGTGGAGATACTCAAGGTTGATCCGAGCATCAGGGACAGGCAGATTGAGCGCCTTAAGAAGCTCAGGAGCGAGCGTGATGGTAAGAAGGTCGAGGAGGCCCTCGACAGGCTCAGGAAGGCCGCCGAAACTGAGGATGAAAACCTCGTGCCCTACATCATCGAGGCCCACAGGCACCTCGCGACGCTCGGAGAGGTCACCGACGTCCTCCGCGAGGTCTGGGGCGAGTACAGGGCCCCGCTGATATTCTGAGCCCTCTACCCTTTTTTGTTTGTCAAAGGAAGTTTCCATCAAAACGTTTTTAAATCCGTTTAGATTATAATCTTCACGAGCAAAGCAGTATTAGGTGCCGTTTATGGACGTTATCAGGACGGAAAAGCTCACCAAGTTCTTCGGGAAGAGGAACATAGTCTACAACCTCGATTTGAACGTGCCGGAGGGTGCGGTCTACGGTTTTCTCGGCCCCAACGGTGCCGGAAAGACCACCACGATAAAGATGCTCACCGCCGCCCTAAGGCCCACCTACGGCGAGATAAGGATTTTCGACATGGAAATGCCCCGGGAGAGGGTAAAGATAATGAAGAACGTCGGCTACATGCCCGAAACGCCGATAGCCTACGACAACATGACCATTTTCGAGTTCTTAACCTACATGGGGCGCCTCTCCGGGATGAAGAGGGACGCCTCAAGGGAGAGGGCCAAGGAGCTGATGGCGTACGTGGGCGTCGGGAGGATAGCGCTCAACAAAATGAAGGAGCTCTCAAGCGGACAGAAGCAGAGGGTCATGTTCGCGATGGCGCTCATGAACGATCCCGAACTGTTAATCCTCGACGAGCCCACCGCCAACCTCGACCCCCTCGGGAGGATAGAGTTCATCGGCAGAATTCTGGAGCTGGCAAAGGAGGGAAAGACGATTTTCGTGAGCTCCCACATAGTCAGCGAGATAGAGAGGATGTGCAACCACGTGGGGATAATCAACCAGGGGCGCATAATAGCCCAGGGAAGGATAAGCGAGCTGACGCAGGTGGAGGAGAACGAGTACGACGTGATAACCTCCGACAACGGGAAGGCACTCGCCTACCTCCGCGAGAGGCCCTACGTGAGGGAGGCATGGGAGGAGGACAACGTTCTCAGGGTAATCGTGGAACCGAAGTTCCGCGACGAGTTCTTTCTGGCGTTTCCAAAGTACCTGAGCTCCGAGGGGATAAGGCTCAAGCTCTTCAAGCCCCACACGAGCCCCCTCGAGAGGATTCTCATGGAGAAGTTCAGCCTGGAGGTGGAAGAGTGATAGGCGTCCTCTACTCCAGCGAGGTCTCGCGGATCATCAGGGCGAGGCGCTTCAAGGTTATGCTCGCTGCCATGCTCCTCCCAGTGATAGTCTACTTCTTCACCCACGAGGAGATAACGGAGTACGGGGCGAGGGCCCTCGAGCGCTCCTTCCAGATAGTGACCTCGGAGTTCATGGTGAACTTCTGGCTCAGCGTCATCGGCCAGCTCGTGGCGATAATCCTCATGAGCGACCTCCTCGCGAGCGAGATTGACCGCGGAACCATAAGGCTCCTCCTCACAAAGCCCATAAGGAAGAGCGAGATCGTATTTGGCAAGTTCCTCGCTGGACTTACGGGCCTGGCAATCCTCTTTGGGGTTCCCTACATGCTCCTTCAGGTTTACGGGGTTCTGCTCTACAAGGCCGGCCTCGAGGGCTTCACGGCCACGCTCGATGAAACGCTCTATGCCCTCGGTGTCACCCTCCTCCTTCTCGGGAGCCTGGGTGCGCTCGCGATGCTGCTCTCAATCCTCGTCTCACGCCCCCTCTACGCTTCCCTCTCGGCCTTCGCCCTCGTCTTCGTTGCGCAGTTCATCCTTCCCCAGCTGCCCTTTTTTGACAACCCCGAGCGCTTTACGCTAAACTACCAGGTTGGAGTTCTCCTCAAGAGCAGCTTCACCCTCCACGCGGGTCTCGACGCTTACAAAGGAGAACCGGCAATGTCAGCGCTGTTCTTCGTAGGAGCCATCCTGGCGGCGCTCCTCTTCACCCTGCTGGGGATTTACCGCAAGGAGTATCCGGAGTGAGGTGATGAAGGTGAAGAAATTCCTCACGTTCCTCCTCCTTCTCCTCTTTTCCGCGAGCGTCGTGGCCTACTCCGTTGAGGTCGGGATTGACGAGGTGCTCATCGTTGATGGCAGCGTGGTCACCTTCGACGCCTCCCCCTCGGGGAGCCTGATATACCTCCGCGTCGAGGGACCGGAGGGAGTGAACTCGAGCGTGCTCGGGTTCGGGGGGAGCCTCTACTTCAACGGGGTCAACTACACCATCGGGCGTTTTGACCCGGCCACAGAAAAGCTCGTGCTCCACCTCGAGGGGAATTACTCCAATGTGGAGGTCTTGAGGAAGAAGGACTTCTCCGTCGAGGTGGTGGAGGCGTTTGACACGTACACGAAGCTCCGCGTGAGGTGGGAGGGCTACTACGGCATAAACGACACCCTCCGCGTTTACTCAAACGGCATCCTCCTCAAAGAGCTCTCCGTGAGTATGGGAAGGGGAGATGAGGTAATTTTCACCGTGCAGACGCCCCCCTCCCGCTCCCTCGTGCTCTCCCTGGGAGGCATCACAAAGAACGTCCTGATAGAGAAAACCCGCCCTCAGGTGGAGGTGAAGAGACTCAGCAGGGATGAGAAGCTCCACGCAACCCTCCTAAATCACGGAGATGGGGTGAACGCTACCGTTTCGCTCACCTCCGGCGGTCTGACGCTTGAGAAGAGGGAGGTGTACCTCCCGAGGGGGGAGGAGGTCGAGGTCGCCTTCGAGAGAAACCCCCTCCAGGGGGCCATCGTGCTCAACTACGGCGCCGTGGCCCAGGAGAGCTTTTACTTCGAGCCCCCCGTGATTTCCGTCGTCTCCTACTCCCTTGAGGGCGATGCCCTGAGGCTGAGGCTCAAAAACGAAGGCGGCTACTTCCACGGCAAGGTCAGCCCCACGAGCAACTCCGTCGTTATCGGCTCTCCCCTATCCGTTGAGCTGACCCTCCGGGAGGGCGAGGAGAGGGAAGTGACGTTTAACCTCACCGCGGATGTGAGCTACGTCACGGTTCTCATAAGCTCCCCGGAATTCACGACCAGCGTGCCCCTTAGCCTCGAAAGGGGCCTCCGCGTTGAGTTCGTCAACGATTACTCGAGGGCCTACCTCGGCGGCTCCGCCGTTTACAGCATTCTGATCACCGGGAAGGGGAGGGTGGAGCTCGGGACTTCGGGACTGCCGGACTCTGTGAGCTACGCGTTCTACTACGGCCAGAACGAGGTTAAAACCCTTAACGTTGATGGAAGCGCCCAGCTGACCCTCGTGGTTTCGCTCCCGAGCTTCCCCTCGGGCTTCCGGGTGGAGGGCATGGTGAGGTTCAACGCCACGGTTAACGGGGAGAACTATCCCCTAACCCTTGAAGTTGCCGGGGCCGGAAGGCTTCCCGTCTACGGGGACAACTGGCTCGCGAAGAGCAACTTCACGTCGGAGACCCACTACCTCGGCCTTCCCTACCACGTGGTGTGGCGCGACGTAAGTCCCCCCTACATTTTCGAAAACGCCACGGGGGAGAAGATAGCCCTCCTCTACGGCAGGTACGTCCGCCAGGGGGAGGACCTCAAGCTCCACATCCTCAGCCCCTACGGGGAGATACTCCACACATCGGAGGCACCGGCTGGAAGGCCCGACTTCCTGGTGTTCAACGAGAGCGAGTTCATGGCAATGGTTGAAGGGAAGGGTTTCTTTAACTCCGTGCTCCTGGTGGCGCGCTACATGGATAAACCGGGGAACCTCACGCTCAGCATGAGAAGGAAGCCTTTCGGAGAGGGGCTCGAGGTTATAGTGCTCAACGCGACAGCCCTCAGGGGGAGGAGCCTCACCATAAGGGCCAGCGGGGAGAACCTGGAGCTGAGGGCGTACCACTTCACGCTCAACAGCGAGAGGGAGGACTTTGACCCCCTGGGCGACCCGAAGAAAGCGGAGTTCAGCGCGAAGGGAGACACCGTTTCAGGAAGGATAGCCGTGAGGAGCGACGAGGACTTCGTGGCAATAGTTGTGAGGGGAACCGGCGAGGTGAGGCTCTCCCTTGAAGCGGGCGGCACGGTCATAGGCGCTTCCGAAGTGACTACGCGGTGGGCGTACATGGCGGTTTTGGGGCTGGGCTTTCTCCTACTGCTGGCACTGTTCCTTGAGAAGAAGCTCGGCTGAGTGCCCGCTTTTGTACACGTTTTGCGGGCACAAATTATATAACGAACGTGTGAGCAACCAACACTTTAGGTGTGGAGGATGCCGTACATAGAGAAGCTTGAAATGAGGGGATTCAAATCATACGGTAACAGGAAGGTTACAATACCGTTCTCCAAGGGCTTCACAGCAATCGTTGGGGCCAACGGTAGTGGGAAGAGCAACGTCGGGGATGCGATGCTTTTCGTTCTCGGCGGCCTGTCGGCGAAGGCCATGCGTGCAACGAGGATAAGCGACCTTATTTTTGCCGGCACGAAGAAGGAACCCCCGGCGAAGTACGCGGAGGTCTCGATCTACTTCAACAACGAGGACAGGGGATTCCCCATCGACGAGGACGAGGTCGTGATAACGAGGCGCGTTTACCCCGACGGTAGAAGCCTCTACAAACTGAACGGCAAGAGGACGAGCAGGAGCGACATACTCGACCTCTTAAGCGCCGCGATGATTTCTCCGGAGGGCTACAACCTCGTCCTCCAGGGAGACATAACGAAGTTCATCAAGATGTCGCCGACGGAGAGAAGGCTCATAATAGACGAGATATCCGGCATAGCAGAGTACGACGAGAAGAAGACGAAGGCGATGGGCGAGCTCAAGCAGGCGGAGGAGAACTTAGCGCGGGTTGATCTCCTCATAAGCGAGGTCAAGAAGCAGCTCGACAAGCTTGAGAAGGAGCGCAACGACGCGCTTCGCTACCTAGACCTCAAGGAGAAGCTGGAGAAGGCGAGGGTTACTCTCCTCGTCGGGGAGATAAAGAGGCTTGAAAGGCTGATAGATGAGGGCGAGGAGAAGGAGGAGGCCCTGAGGGAGAAGGGGGCAAGTATAGAGGAGCGCCTCAAGGAGATAGCGAAGGAGATAGTGAGCAAGGAGGCGGAGCTCGCGAGGCTGGAGAACCTGATAGAGAGCGAGAGCAGTGATGAACTCCTCGCGATAACCAGGAAAATAAGCGAGGTTCAGAGCAAGATTGAGCTGGCCAAGAGGAACATTGAGATCGCCAAAAAGGAGATAGAGGAGTCGAACTTCCGCATGGCCAAGGCGAAGGAGGAGCTGAAGAAGGTATCGGACGAGCTGGAGAAGAGCAAGAGCGCGATAAACCGCTGGGGCAAGCGCAGGGAGAAGCTCAAAGCGGAGATCGAGGAGAAGGAGAAGGAGAGGAACGCGCTCGTGGTGAAGCTCGGGGAGATAGATAAGAACTTCCGCATAGCCAAGGAGGAGTTCGATAAAACCACCGACGAGCTTGAGGAGGCCAAAAAGGCTTATTATCAGGCCGAGACCAACATAGGGAAGTTTCAGGAGGACATAGAGCGCCTCAAAGCCAGGATCAGCACTCTAAACGCCAAAAAGCTCTCCCTCCGGAGCAGGATAGAGGAGCTCAAGGCGGAGGTCGAGGCCAGAAAGGAGGAGCTCTCCAAGGTCGAGGCCAGCATGAACCGCGGGGAGGGCAGGCTCAGGAAGCTTGAGAAGGAGATGGAGGAGAAGACAAAGGAGCTCTCCAAGGTCTCGGCCGAGCTTGAGAGCGCGAGAAAGGAACTCATGAGGGCTGAAGCACAGCAGGAGGCCCAGACGAGCAACAGGGCAATAGAAGCTCTAAAGCGTTCGGGCATAGAGGGTATACACGGGGCCCTCGGCGAGCTGATAAGGATAAGGGACGAGAGGTACGCGGTGGCGATAGAGGTGGCCCTCGGGAGCCACTACGACAACGTGGTGGTGGATGACGATAAGGTCGCGGAGAGGGCGATAAACTTCCTCAAGAAGAACAGGCTCGGAAGGCTAACGTTCCTCCCGCTCAACAAGATAAAACCGAGGAAAGAGCCCGGGGTGGGGACCCCCGCGATTGAGCTCGTTGATTTTGATCCGCTCTACAAAAACGCCGTTTCCTACGCCATAGGCGATACTGCTGTAGTTGAGGACATGAACGAGGCGAGGAGCATAGGCATAGGCAAAGCAAGGATGGTCACCCTCGGAGGGGAGCTCCTCGAGAGGAGCGGTGCCATCGTTGGCGGCCACTACAGGCCGCGGGGCCGCTTCAAGACGGTAAACGTGGAGGAGCTGAAGGCGAAGGTTTCTTCACTTGAGGGCAGGAAGGAATCGCTTGAGAGCGCCCTGAACGCCCTGAAGCTTGAGCACCGCGGGCTGGAGAGGGAGCTCTTCGAGCTGAGGGTTAAGAGGAGCGACCTTGCGAAGGACGTTGACGTGCTCCAGAAGGAGCTCGCGAGGCTCCTTGAGGAAGACAGGAACGCCTCCGAGGAGATTAAGGTGAGTGAAGAGGCCATAAAAGAGCTTGAGAAGAAAATTGAAGGGGCAAAGAGCGAGATGGCCAAACTCGAGGGCAGGATAGAGCGCCTCGAGAAGAGGAAGGAGAAGCTGAAGAAGGCCCTCGACAACCCCGAGGCGAGGGAGCTCAACACCAAGATTAGAGAGGTGGAGCACGAGCTGACGAAGCTCAAGGAGGAGTACAGCAAGGTGGAGAGCAGGCTCGAGAGCCTCGAGGTCAGGATAAACGAGGAGCTCATTCCGAGGAAAGCCGACCTTGAGGAGGAGATAGAGGGGCTCGCCAACAGGATAAACGCCTTCAAGCAGAGCATAGAGAAGAACACCGCCGACCTGGAGGCCTTCAACCGGGAGCTGGAGGAGCTCAAGGCCGAGGAGGAGAAGCTCAAGGGGGACGTCCAGAAGCACAGGGAAGAGAGGGACGCGCTCAGGAAGGAGATAGACGCGCTTAGGGAGGAGAAGGAGAAGCTCAGGGAGGAGCTCCAGAAGGTCAGCCTCGAGCTCAACACGCTGAAGATCGAGATCGCCCAGTACAGGAGCAGGCTTGAGGAGCTCAACCGCGAGCTCAAGCACCATGATGTAAGCCTCGTGAAGGAGATACCCCTCGACCTGGAGAAGCTCAGGGACGAGATAGACGAGATGGAGGAGGAGATAAAGCGCCTCGAGCCCGTGAACATGAAGGCCATAGAGGACTTTGAAGTCGTTGAGACGCGCTACCTTGAGCTCAAGTCGAAGAGGGAGCAGCTCGAGGCGGAGAAGGAGAGCATAGAGGAGTTCATAGCGGAGATAGAGGGCCAGAAGAGGGCGGTGTTCATGCAGACGCTCGAAGCCATAGCCAAGAACTTCTCGGAGCTCTTCGCCAAGCTCTCGCCGGGAGGAGAGGCCAAGCTCAAGCTGGAGAACGAGGAGGACCCGTTCTCGGGCGGCCTCGAGATAGAGGCAAAGCCAGCAGGAAAGGAGGTCAAGAGGATAGAGGCCATGAGCGGCGGCGAGAAGGCTTTAACCGCTCTCGCCTTTGTCTTCGCGATACAGCGCTACAAGCCGGCGCCCTTCTACCTCTTCGACGAGATAGATGCCCACCTTGACGACGCAAACGTCAAGCGCGTTGCCGATCTGATAAAGGAGGGCTCCGAGACGAGCCAGTTCATAGTGATAACCCTCAGGGACGTCATGATGGCCAACGCCGACAAAATCATAGGCGTCAGCATGAGGGAAGGTGTCTCAAGGGTCGTCTCCCTGAGCCTCGAGAAGGCCATGGAGTACCTCGAGAAGGCGAGGCAGAAGAGCGCCCTCGGGATGTGAGGGAGGCTGTTTAAGAGGTGGGTTAAATGGAGCACCGTATGGAAGAGGAGATAACGCCCGTTGACATACTCCTTCAGCTGGTGATGATGGGCAAAGTCGACCCCTGGAACATCGACATAGCGGACATAACGGAGAAGTACATAGAGAGGCTCAGGGAGATGCGCGATCTCGACCTCCGCGTTTCCGCGAGGGCCATACTCGCTGCCTCAATTCTCCTCCGCATGAAAACCGAGGCCCTTCTCTACGGGGGGGAGGAGAAGGAGGAGGAAGAGGAAGGCGAGGAGCGCATAAGGGTGGAGGTTGACCCGGTTGTTCCGCCGATAAGGCGCGTGGACAGGCTCTACACGCTTGACGATCTCATAGATGCCCTCATGGACGCCCTTGAGGAGGCGGAGAGGAAGAAGCCGCGGAAAAAGAAGAAGATCAACATAGAGGAAGAGATATTCGTGGTTGACGACTTCCGCGTGGACATAGAGAAGCACGTGACGAGGCTCTACGAGATAGTGAAAGAGGTCTACGCCGAGACGAGGGAGAAGATAAGCTTCTGGGACCTCGTCTTCGACTTCAGCCCCAAGATAGTCGCGAGGACTTTCCTCTACCTGCTCTTCCTCTCCAACATGGGGAAGGTCGAGCTCATCCAGGAGGAGCCCTTTGGGGAGATATACGTTCTTCCCGTGGAGGAAATGGAGGGGAACTAGGCCCCAAAAATCCTCTCCATCATCCATTTCTCGTCGAAGGGCCTCAAATCATCGTAGCCCTGGCCAACGCCAACGAAGAGTATGGGGGCGTTTATCTCGTGGCTTATGCTTATTGCAGCTCCTCCGCGCGCGTCCGCGTCGAGCTTGGTGAGTATCACACTATCAATCTTCACGGCCTCGTTGAACTGTCTGGCCTGCTCGATTATGGCGTTGCCCGCGAGCGCGTCGCCCACAAAAACAACGAGGTCAGGCTTCGTTACCCTGACGATCTTCTTCATCTCGTCCATGAGGTTCCTGTTGAGTTCGTTTCTCCCTGCGGTGTCTATGAGCACCACGTCAATCCCCCTCGCCTTCGCGTGCTCTATAGCATCGTAAGCTACCGCAGCGGGGTCGCTCTTGTACTGGTGCTTTATGACCTTCACCCCGACCCGTTTGGCGTGCTCCTCCACCTGCTCTATTGCCCCGGCACGGAAGGTGTCGCTTGCCGCTATAACAACGGAGAGCCCGTTCTTCTTGAGCCAGTGGGCGAGCTTCGCTATCGTTGTGGTCTTCCCGCTCCCGTTGAAGCCCACGAAGGCTATCACGTAGGGCTTGTCCTCCTTGGAGCGTATCTCCTCGAGAAGGTCAATCCCCCTCCCGGGCGTTAGGATTTCAAGGATGGCCTCCTCAACTGCCTCCTCAACGAGCTTTCTCTTATCGGTTCCTATCTTCACCTTCTGGCCGATGAGCTTTTCCCTTATGCGCTCCTTGAGCTCCTCAACAACGTCGAAAGCGACGTCCGCCTCCAAGAGCTCTATCTCGAGGTCATCGAGAGCGCGGTTAACGTCCTTCTCGCTTATCTCGGTCTGGGCGACCTTATCAACGAACGATCCCAACTTCTCCTTGAGCTTTCCGAACATTACCACCACCCGATGGGTGGATGACTTATTCCTATATAATGCTTATGAAGCCCAACCCGACCGGCAAAAGCTTAAAAAGCAACCCCTCAAATCTGTGGTAGAACATGAAAAAGGGAGGTCATGCTCATGAAGGTTGCAAAGGGAGATGTTGTGAGGCTCAGCTACACCGGAAAGGTCAGGGAGACTGGGGAGGTCTTCGACACAACCTCCGAGGAGATAGCGAAAGAAGCGGGAATATACAAGGAGGGGGGCGTTTACGGGCCCGTCCCCATTATAATAGGTGCCGGCCACGTCCTCAGGGGCCTTGATGAGGCCCTCGAGGGGCTCGAGATCGGCAAGAAATACGAGATAGAGGTTCCGCCCGAGAAGGGCTTTGGAAAGAGGGACTTCAAGCTCATAAAGACCCTCACCCTCGGCCAGTTCAAGAAGCACGGCGTTTACCCGTTCCCGGGCCTTGAGGTCGAGATAGACGGAAAGAGGGCGAGGGTTCTCAGCGTCTCAAGCGGAAGGGTCAGGGTTGACTTCAACCACCCGCTCGCCGGGAAGACGCTCATCTACGAGGTCGAGGTCGTTGAGAAGATAGACGACCCGATAGAGAAGGTCAAGGCCCTTATCGAGCTCAGGCTCCCGAATGTCAACATGGAGAACGTCATCATAGAGGTCGGCGAGAAGGACGTCAGCATAAACTTCGGCGAGCAGACCGTTGACCCGAGGCACCTCGCCATAGGTGAGCTCCTCCTCGAGGCCGACCTCAAGGCGCTCGGCTACGAGAAGATAACCTTCACCCCGTCCGTTGACGACCTCCTCAAGCCGCCCGAGGCCAAGGAGGAAGTCCCGGAGGAGAAGGTTGAAGAGGAAGCCTCTGCCGAGAACGTCGAGGAAGTCAAGGAGGAGGCCGAGGAGACGACCGAAGAAGCGCCCGCCGCCGAGGAGAAGACTGAGGAAGCTGGAGAGGAAGCCCCCACCGAGGAGAAGGAAGAGGAAGAGCCCAAGGAGGAGTGAGCCACGGAATTGTTTCTTTTCTACCTCCTCCTGCTTTCCCTTATCCCCATGAGCCTTCTGACATCGAAGGGATTCTACGGGTGGACGTTTTCGGCGGTCGTTTTCTACCTCGCGCTACCCCTCATCCTCGCGAGGCTTGCCGGCTTCAGCGCTGAGGAACTTGGCTTCAGGCGCGGGAAGAAGGACGGTTACATCCTTGCCCTCCTTCTCTTCGTTCTCACACTGCCTGTTAGCTTCTACGCTTCACGGATGCCATCTTTTAGGGCGTACTACCCGATATTCCCCTACCGCTCAGCCTGGGGATTCCTGATGGGGGAGGCCCTCATCGGGATTAGCATGTTCGCCCACGAGGCGTTCTACAGGGGCTTCCTCCTCTTCCCTCTGGCGAAGAAAAATAGGTGGAAGGGGATAATTGTCCAGCTGATTCCCTACGTGCTCGTCCACATAGGAAAACCGCCCCTTGAAATACCGTACTCGCTCATAGGCGGGATAGTGTTCGCGGAGATTGACCTCAGGAGCGAGAGCTTTCTTCCCAGCTTCCTCCTGCACTGGGCCGGCGCGGTGGTTTTTGACCTAATGTGCGCCCTATAGCGGGAGGGAAAAGAACTCCACCACGTTCCTCTCCGTGGCCCTCTCAACCTCTCCCACCTCAAGGCCCTTAAGCTCAGCTATTCTCCTGACGGCGTACTCCACGTTCCACGGGTAGTTCTTCTCGCCCTTGTAGGGGCTCATGTAGGGAGCATCCGTTTCTACAACGATACCCCCAAGGGGTAGAACTTCCGCCGCTTCCCTAACATTGGGTATGAAGTCTATCCCCGTGTTTATGCCGATGATGTGACCGTTCTCGACTATCTCGAGGGCGAGGCCCGTCGGGCCGCTGTAGGAGTGGAAGTAGGCCCTGACTCCGGCCCTCTGGATAGCTTCGAAAACCTCTCTCTCAGCATCACGCGCGTGCAGAACCACGGGCTTGTCGAGCTCTACCGCCAGGTTCAGGAAGTGGTGAAAAATCTCCCGCTGATTCCTCCTCTCCCTCTCCGTTTCGGCGTAGTAGAAGTCGAGGCCAATCTCTCCCACGGCCACTATCTCATCGGAGTGCTCCCTTATGAAGGCCTCGACCCTGTCCACCTTCTCCCAGTTGCCCCTTCTTGCTTCGTTTGGGGCAAAACCCAGCGTCGGAAAGACGAAGCCGAAGTAGGGCTTCAACAGCTCCCAGCTCTTCCAGACGTGGAACTTGCGGTACTCGGTTATCGAATCGAGCACGGCTTTGAGATGCTTCCTGCTCTCCTCCGCAACCGCCGGGGCGTCTTTTTTGAACATCTCGATGTGAGCGTGCGCATCAATCATGCCTCTCACCCTGTGACTCAAACGCCCTGAAGGTTCCGCCTTTAAAATATTTTTGCGCTACCTCAGAGGGCAGCAATTTTCCAAAGTGCAGGCAAAAGCCTTATTAGACCTCCCCCTTAGTGGCCTAAGGTGGTGACGATGGCGTTAAGTCAGAGCATTTATGATTTCCTATGGAACTACTTCATAAGGCCCATGTACACCCGCGAGGGCTACAACCCCTACAACACCGCCCTCTACGGCTTCCTCCTCGGGGTGGGTGTGATACTCACCTACGACCATATCATCAAGCGCTTCAACATCAAGGTGGACGAGAGACTCTTCTACGCCGTCATTCCCATGGTTCTCTTTGGCTCCACGACGAGGGCCCTTGTTGACGGGAAGGTGCTCTCCCCAAACCCGTGGATACTCACCCCCGGGATATTCTTCACGGCCTTTTTCCTCATAGTGCCCGCGCTGGCGGTTGATGTGAAACTCAACCTCTACCCCAAGCTAACCGTGGCGTGGGGGCTCATCGTTTCGGCCTATCCGCTGTACCTGTTCTTCACGCACATTGTGAGGCCTGAGGCCTACGCCTACACGCTGCTCTATACGATAGCGTTCGCCCTCCCCGTCCTCGTATTCTACCGCTTCCGGCCCTTTGAGAGGACGTTCCTCTACACGGTACTCGTTCACACCTTCGACCTCGGCTCGACAGTGGTTGCGATACACCGCTACAACCACTACGAGGTTCACTGGATCGAGGGGATTCTCGCGAATCACTTCGGCCCCTTCATACTCTACCCCTGGAAGCTCCTTATCCTGGCGGTCGTTTACTACGGCGTCCGCTACTTTGTTAAGGATGAGAACGAGCGCAGATACTGGTACTTCGCGATGTTCGTCCTCGGCCTTGGGCCCGGCTTCAGAGACCCGGCACAGCTGGTGCTCGGCGCGTGAGCGCGCCTTCCCTTTGTCTTTATCTTGGCCTTTTAGTACAACTCTAAAAGCGGCTGGGCGAGCCCGAAATGTATATAACGCTCTCTGTAATAGTAATATCAAGAGGATGCTGGAATCAGTTCTCCCCGGAGAATTCATGAGGAGCAGGTAAGTATGGTGGGCGTTGTTGTAACCGGTAGGGGCGGGGTTGGAAAGACTACACTTACCGCCAACCTCGGGGCTTACTTCGCGAGGGAAAGGTACAAAACCCTCCTGATAGACGGCGACGTTTACCTCCCCAAGCTGGCGTTCCATTTCGGCCTTGACAGGCCCAGGTACCATCTTCACGCCCTTCTGAAGGATGACTCGTTGAGGCCGGAGATGGCAATATACGAGATTCCCGAGAACAGGCTCTTTGTACTCCCTGGGAGTTCGCGCTTCTACGACATCCTCATGACACCAGCAGAGAGACTCAAGGACGTTGTGAGTAACGCGATGCGCCACTTTGCCCTCACGATAATAGACTCCCCCACGGGGATTCCCTTCGACACGCTGCCCCTCTTCTCCCTGGTCCAGTATCAGATAGTGGTCGTTGAGGTTGAGCGTTCACCGATACACTCCTTCGAGACCCTCGTGAAAAACGAGATTCTTAAGCTCAAGGCCCTCGGGGACCTCTACGGCCTGCGCGTGGGGGTGGTCCTCAACAAGGTCAGGGAATCGGAGGAGGAGATTGAAGGAGTACTGCGCTTCCTCGACGAGAACGTCCGCGTTGAGGTTCTCGGAGTGGTCCCCATGGACGAGAAGGTCCCGGAGGCCATAAACTACGGAAAGCCCGTACTCGAGCACGACCCATCGTCGCCGGCAGCCAAGGCGTTCCGAAAAGTTGGGGAGAACCTCGAGAGGTGGGTGTTCGGCAGAAACCCGGGGACGGAGTTCATAAACCGCGTCATCAAGGAGGGATGGAGTTGATAGTCCTCTTCGTTGGCCCCGGGGGTTCGGGGAAGACCGTGATGGCAATAAATCTCGGCATCTTAATGGGCAGGATGGGCTACAACACCCTCCTCGTGGACGGGGACATATACCTCCCGGACATGACGGAGTACCTCGATATGGGGGCAGTGAGGGTGACGCTGCACACGCTTCTCAAGGACCCCCTCGTGGAGCCCGAGGCAGCCCTCTACAAGCTCAGGGAGTACGGGGTAAGCGTGCTGCCCGGCTCAAAGGAGCTGGGGCAGGTGGTGGGGGCACACACGTCCCTTCTAATCCACGTTTTCGAGGAGCTCTCAAAGGAGTACGCCCTCACGTTCGTGGACACGCCGAGCGGCCTTCCCATGGACCTTCTCGAACTCTACGAAATAGCCACTCATCAGGTTGTCGTCCTCGACGTCGAGAGGGCCGGAAGAGGAGAGCTCCCCTACACAATCCACGACCAGCTGGAGAAGTACCTCTTCCTCGACAGGGAGGAGCGCATGGAGCACGGGGTCATTCTGAACAACGTGCAGAAGGTTGACCCAGCACTCATTGAGGACTACATCGAGGAGACCTTCGAGGTTCCCGTCCTGGGAGTGGTTCCCTACGACCCCCACGTTCCTGAGTCGGTGTCCCTTAGGAGGCCCCTCATCGTGGAATTCCCGCACAGCGACGCGGCCATAGCGATAAAGGACGCGGGAAAGGTCATCGAGCGCTGGCTCTTCGGATAGCCCGCCCCTCCTCAAGTTCTCTCTTGAGTGTTCTGGCCTCTTCCTCAGCCTTCTTCACCGGAACATTCTCTCCATCTCACATCCTTTGAAAGGAGGAACCCCTACTAACGGGTTCCCCGTAGGAAGTGCCCTCCATTCTAGCCGAGTACTTACGGCGGGGTTTAACAAAGAGTCTCTTTACCTACATTTTTACCTACACAAAATTGTATTAAACTTTGAAAATGTTATTTTCCACGGGGGGATATAGATGGACATGCGAAAGACCGTCAGAGTAGGGATAATCATAGTGCTAATCCTCAACCTCGTCTCAGTCACGGGAGTGTTCATCTACGCCAGTAAGGCAAAGGCGGACGGAGTAGTGATAGACCTCGCAGGCCGGCAGAGGATGCTCACTCAGAAGATGTCGAAGGAGGCCCTTGCGATAGCAGTAGGCGAAGACAACTACCGGGAAGAGCTCCTGGCAACGGCTGAACTCTTTGATAAAAGCTTGAAAGCCCTGCTCTACGGTGGGACCGCCCCGATACACAACAAGGAACAATCCATTCCCCCTGCGCCTCCTGAGGTTCAGGCCCAACTCAAAAAAGTGGAGGCACTATGGCAACCTTTCTACAGAAACGTTCAGATAGTAGCCACGAAAGACACGAGTGACCCACAGTTCAAGGATGCCCTTGAGTATATTCTGACTCACAACGTTGAGCTCCTGACCGAGATGAACAAAGCGGTAGGACTCTACAGCGGCACATACGGGAGGAAGCTCACGTACCTTAAGATTTACCTTGTCGGAATGCTGGCCCTCAGCATCTCCGTTGGAGTTTATCTCCTTAGATATCTCGAAAGAATAATCAACGATTTTATGTCCCTGCACGAAACAAGCATAAAACATGGAGAAACTCTGGAGGATGAATTGAAACACCTTGTCGATTACATCACTGCCCTCTCAAGCGGCGATCTCACGGTGACACCCGGAGAGGGGAGTGCGGAGTTCGAGAGGGTCCACAGGGCCCTCAGTGAGTTTAGGGAGAAATTGATTAAAACAGTGAGCACTTTAAACGAGATAACATTAGGGTTGAAGGCAAACTCGGAACGACTTCTTGAGATGTCGAAGGATGGCGTTAGATTGGTCGAGCAGGGCACTGAAGCCGTCCGACAGATAGCAATTGAGGCGCAGAGGCAGCAGGAGAACATCAACGAGATAACCGAGGGAATGCGCTACGTGAGTGAGATAAGCGACCAGAGCATTCGTTCTATGGAGGAATTTGAGGGATCTATGAGAGAGGTCGTGATCATGGCCAATGATGGAAGGGAGAAAAGCCGCATCTCCGCAGAGAAGATAAAAAGGATTCAAAGTACCATAGGAGACGTAAAAGATGCCGTTGACTCAATAAGGGACATGGGTAAAAACATTGAGAACATCACCAACGTGATAACGGGTATAGCAGAGCAGACAAACCTTCTTGCTTTAAACGCCGCTATTGAGGCTGCCAGGGCGGGTGAAGCCGGAAAAGGCTTCGCAGTCGTTGCTGAGGAGATACAGGGGCTCGCTGAAGAAAGCAAAAAGGCAGCGGAAAACATAAGGGCAATAATAACGCAGATGTCGGACAGGATAGAGAACACGGTAGACCTGACGGAGCACAGCGTCAACATCGTTGAAGAGAGCTCATCAAGCCTGGAGGAGACGGTTCAGTACCTCAAAAACATCGCTGAGATGATTGAGGAAGTGACCCCCCAGATGGAAGAGGTTAAAGATAGCATTATGCGCACGAAAGAGGCGGCTGAGAAGGCACTGAAGGCAATGGAGAACCTAGCGGCATCTGCGGAGGAAACCACAGCCTCAACTGAGGAGGTAACTTCCACTATGGAGGAACAGGGCCGCATCGTCCGCTCCCTTGAGGACATGGCTGCCACAATAAACGGTGCGGTTGGCAGGATAGTCCCAATAGTGGAGTCGTTCAAGTTGCCCGAGAAAGGACTCGTCAAACGGGTTGTTGAGGAGGTCAGGAGCCGCATTTCTTAGCGCTCTCGTGCCCCACATTCAGTTTTTAACTTGAACCCCCCTACCCTCCTCAAGTTCTCTCTTGAGTGTTCTGGCCTCTTCCTCGGTTCTTCTCACGCGGAAGACCCTCGCTATCCTCTCCACCGCGTCGAGTTTCCTTATCGTCCCGTCCAGCCACGTGAAAACGTCGCCGGGATAGGCTATTAAACCGTAGGTTCGCCTGAAGTGCTCGGCTATCTGGGAGGGATGCCTTCCAGCCCTCCTGAGCTCCATGATCTCGTAGCTAACCTTCTCCATGGCGTACTCCGTGCAGTCCTCCTCTGGGCAGTTGAAGAAGTCCTGGTATATCGTGAAGAGCTTCTCCGCCACGTTGGGGCTTACCTCCGGGATGATCCTGTCCAGCTCTTTAAGCATCGCCGTGAAGCTCGGTGAGAACAGCTTGCCCCCCACGCGCCCCCTAATCGCTGAACCAAGCTCCTTCTGCATCGTGCCGCTGAGGTAGAGGTTTTCAAAGGGGAAGAGCTTAACCGCTATCCATCTCGCTTCCTTCTTGCCGAGGTTTTCACGGATGAACGTAGCCTCCTTTGGGAGGAGGAAGCTCATGCTAACGGCCCTCCCGTAGGGGGTCACCTCAACGCCGCGGCCCACGCGCAGGAAACCAAACTCCTGAAGCTTCTCGAGAACTTTTTCCGCGCTCTGGTTGGCGCCAAGGCACCTGGATTGGACTTCCTCGATGACGTCGAGCCGGTTGAAGACACAGGAATGTGCCAAAACGTTGTCCTGTTCAAGTTCGTCGCTCCACTCAACAACAACGGGTTCTATAGGCGCCGTCAGGAGCTTGAAAGCCACTTCGTCCTCGCTGCCCTCCATCCCGGCCGAGTACTTCTTTCCGGGCTCGACTATGAGGTAAACCCTTCCCTTTTCGTGGTAGAGCGGTCTTCCGGCCCTTCCAAGCATCTGGTGGAACTCCCTCACGGTTAGCCACTTGTTGCCCATAGCAAGGCTCTCGAAGAGAACCTGGGATGCCGGGAAGTCCACTCCCGCCCCAAGCGCCGCCGTTGTGACCACCACATCGAGGCGGCCCTTGAGGAACTCGAGCTCCACGAGCTTGCGCTGGTGGTATGGAAGGCCTGAGTGATAGGGCTTGGCTTTCAGCCCCCTGCTCGTGAGGTAAGCCGCTAGCTCGTGCGTCCTCTTTCGGGAGAAGGTGAAAACTATGCTCTGGCCCCTGTAGCCCTGCCGGGAAGTCCTCGATGCTTCGGCCCTCGCCAGCCGCGCTATGTACGCCCACTTCTCACTCTCGTTTCTCGCGATTATTATGTGTCTCTCCAGATCCACCGGCCTCTCGTCGTAGAGCACCAGCTTGAGCCCGAGTTCCTTCGCCAGCTCCTCCGCGTTGCCAATCGTGGCGCTCAAACCCAGGAACTGCGCTTTCGGATAGAGGGTTCTAAGACGCGCGATGAGACCGTCCAGCCTCGGCCCGCGCTCCTCGTCATCGAGGGTGTGTATCTCATCAATGACTACCGTCCCAACGTTTCCTATCTTCCTGCCGGCCCTCAGCAGGTAGTCTATTCCCTCGTAGGTTCCGACGATTATGTCCGCGTCTATGCCCGTATCAACGACAACCAGCTCATCCTTGGTTTTTATCCTGCTCATTCCGACCCTTATCGCCACGCGGAGGCCGAGTTTCGAATAGCGCCTCTTGAAGTCCTCGTACTTCTGGTTGGCCAGAGCCACAAGGGGAACCAAAAAGAGCATCTTTTGCCCCTTCATCGCCCTCGGAACGCCGGCGAGCTCTCCAATGAGGGTCTTACCGCTCGCGGTTGCGGAAACCACAAGGAGGCTCTCGCCATCGAGGAGGCCGTTCCTGATGGCCAGACTCTGGACCGGGAGGAGCTCGTTCACTCCCTCCGACTTCAGAACCTCCCTGAACTTCTCCGGAACCGGGAGTTCATCCACCCTGACCCTCTCAACCTTCACGTGCTTTGCCTTCAGCTCGTCCCAGCGGGTGATTTCGGGATGCGTCGTGGGATCAAACCGCGGGTCAAAGGCGTAGAGCACCTTGTCGAGGTCTTTAAAGCGTTTTAGAAGTTTTTTCGCCTGGTCCAGCATTGCCAGGCTCCTGAAGCGGAAGCGGAGTTCCCTCTTTAGCTCCTCCTCGGCGCAGCGCTCACATATGTACTCGTCGTGGTATTTTATCCTGTTCCCCTCGCCGAGGACTGTAATCCTGCCCTCCATCATACAGAAGCGGCAGAGCGTTGCCCTCTCAACCTTCTTCTGGAGCCTCCTGGTGAAGTACTCCTCGAAATCCCCATCCACAAGTATTATCCTCGATGATCGCAGGGCCTTCTCGACCTCCTTGGGGTTCCTGTACTCGCTCCCCTCGAGAACCTTGAAGAGCCTGCCCTCTCGCATTATGAAGCGGTAAATACGGTCAGCCTTGAGGTTTTTCATCTGGGAGAGCTTCTCGGGCTCGTTCTCTATGAAAAAAGCCTCAAGCTCGTTCCTTTTCCTCCCCCGTCTCACTATGAAAAGCACACGTCTCACCCCAGAAGGATCATTCGATGTCCTTGAATTTGTTCCTTATCCTTTTGGAGCCTATTCTGAGCTCCCTGAAGAAATCTATATGCTCCCGGGGAAGAAAGCCGTCTAGTTGAGTATCCCTCATGCGGCGCTTTTTTCCGTTCTCCCTTCTCTGCTCCTTTTTGGCCCCGGAGTTTCTGAGGTACTCGTCCAGCGTCCTGTCCATGGCCATCGGGTGAGATTGGGAAAGGGGAGTATATAGGTTTTTGGGTCAGCCCTAAACCCTTAAAAAGGGCCCCTCGCACTTTAATCCAGGAGGGGTTTTCATGCACTGGGCCGATTACATTGCTGAGAAGATAATTAGGAAAAGGGGAGACAGGGAAGAGTACGTGGTGGAAAGCGGGATAACTCCGAGCGGTTACGTTCACATAGGCAACTTCAGGGAGCTTTTCACGGCCTACATCGTCGGCCACGCGCTCCGTGACAGGGGTAAGAAGGTTCGCCACATCCACATGTGGGACGACTACGACAGGTTTAGGAAGGTTCCCAAGAACGTCCCGCAGGAATGGAGGGAGCACCTCACCAGGCCGGTTCGCGAGGTTCCGGACCCGTGGGGCTGCCACGAGAGCTACGCCGAGCATTTCATGAGCCTCTTCGAGGAAGAGGTTTCGAGGCTCGGCATCGAGGTGGACTTCCTCCACGCCTACGAGCTGTACAAGAACGGCGAGTACGCCGAAGAAGTGAGGACCGCCCTCGAAAAGAGGGATGAGGTGAAGGCCATCCTTGACAAGTACCGCGAGAGGGCAAGGCAGCCGCTCCTTGAGGATTCATGGCAGCCAGTCATGGTGTATTGCCCATCCTGCAGGAAGGAGGCGGACTTCGTTTCCTGGGACGGCGAGTGGAAGGTGTCCTACAGGTGCCCCCACTGCGGCGCCGAGGGCGAGACGGACATGAGGGAGGGCAACGTCAAGCTCCGCTGGCGCGTTGACTGGCCTATGAGGTGGGCCCACTTCAGGGTTGACTTTGAGCCGGCAGGAAAGGACCACCTCGCTGCCGGAGGCTCCTACGACACCGGGAGGGAGATAGTGGAGAAGGTCTTCGGCTGGCCCGCTCCAATAGATCTCATGTACGAGTTCGTTGGCATAAAGGGCCAGAAGGGCAAGATGAGCGGGAGCAAGGGCAATGTTATCCTTCTGAGTGACCTCTACGAGGTTCTGGAACCGGGAATAATCCGCTTCATCTACGCCAAGGCGAGGCCGAACAAGGAGCTCAAAATAGACCTCGGGCTCGGCCTGCTCAACCTCTACGACGAGTTCGACAAGGTTGAGCGCATCTATTTCGGCCTTGAGGAGGCCAAGAACCCGGATGAAGAGGAGGAGCTGAAGAGGACGTACGAGCTTTCAATGCCGAAGGTTCCGGAGAGACCCACCGCGCAGGCGCCCTTTAGGTTCCTGGTTACGCTCGTCCAGATGCCCCACCTCGACGAGGAGGGGATAATAAACGTCCTCAGGGAGCAGGGCCACGTTCCGGAGGAACTGAACGAGGAGGACGTCGAGAGGATAAGGCTCCGCATACGCCTGGCCAAAAACTGGGTCGAGAAGTACGCTCCTGAGAACGTGAAGTTCTCCCTCCTCGAAAAGCCGCCCGAGATGGAGCTCGAGCCCGCGGTAAGGGAGGCGATGCTCGAGGTGGCAGAATGGCTGGAGAACCACGGTAAGTTCACCGTTGACGGGCTCAACAACGTCATCTTTGATGCCGCCAAGAAGCGCGGAATCCCGAGCAAGAAGTGGTTCAAGGCCCTCTACAACGTCTTCATCGGCAAGGACCGCGGCCCGAGGCTCGCACCGTTCCTTGCCTCATTGGACCGGGAGTTCGTTATAAGGCGCCTCCGCATGGAGGCGTGACCGGCAGCCTTTTAACTCCCCTTTCCTTACTTCTTTCTTGGTGCTTCCTATGAGGACATACCGGGCGAGGATTCTGAGCTTTGAGAACCCCTCTTCTCCTGCCGAATACAGGTACATGTCCGTGGACGATGAAGGACGCATCGTGGGTCTCTCAAGGGGAAAGCCCGCTATCACGGGTGAGCTTGTTGATTACTCCGAATACCTAATACTCCCCGGTTTCATAGATGCCCACATCCACCTTCCCCAGCTCCACAAGAGGGCGATGGTAAGCGATTCCCTTCTCGAGTGGCTCGAGAGGTACATCTTCCCCGCCGAGATGGAGTTCTCCGATGCGGACTTCGCGAGAAAAGTGGCAAGGGAGTTCTTCTCCACGCTCATCAGGAACGGGACGACGACGGCCGTCGTCTATTCCTCCCCCCACAGGGGTGCAACGGAGGTTGCCTTTGAGGAGGCCATGAAAAGCGGGATGCGCACCGTTATCGGGCAGGTTCTAATGGACATGAACGGGCCCGAGGAGCTTTTGACCACCCCCGAGAGGGCCGCCTCGGACATAAGGGCGGTGGCTTCCAGGTGGCACGGCTTCGATGGAAGACTATTCTACGCGGTTACGCCGCGCTTCGCCGTGAGCTGCAGCATGGAGCTCATGAGGACCGCATCGGAAGTCGCGGATAGGATGGGCCTCTACGTGCAGACCCACCTGTCCGAGCAGATGGGAGAGATTGAGGAGGTGAGGAAGCTCTTCCCCTGGGCGAAGTCCTACACAGACGTTTACCACGAGGCCGGTCTCCTCGGCGAGAGAACGGTAGTGGGACACGCAATTCATCTTAGCGACAGGGAGAGGGCCATACTGGCCAGGACGGGCACAAAGGTGGCCCATTGCCCATCATCCAACTTCTTCCTCCACAGCGGTGTCATGGATTTAAGGGCCCACGAGAGGCTCGGCCTGACGGTGGCCCTCGGTTCCGACGTCGGTGCAGGACCCTTCCTCTCGATGCTCGAAGTTCTCAGGGATGCCTACTACGCCAACGCAATGAGCCCGGCCAAGGCCTTCCACCTGCTGACCATGGGAGGCGCGAGGGCTCTGGGCATGGAGGACAGGATAGGAAGCCTTGAAGTGGGCAAGGAGGCCGACTTCGTCGTCATAAACCCCGAACCCCTGGCAGAGGCGGGAGAGGACGTTGAGGTGCTGCTCTCGAGGCTCATGATACTCGGGGACGAGAGAAACGTTGCGGCAACCTACGTGCGCGGAAGGGAACTATGGGCCCAACACCAGAATGAGAGAAAAGGGTGAGGGATTCACTCCCTCTTGCTCTTCTTCCAGTTGCTCCACCTGTAGAGCGCCGCGAGGGACTTGATGGCCCTCTCGGGCTCCGGGTAAGCTGGGATTCCCTCCTCGTTGAGCATGTCGATGGCTTCCTTGGCCTCTATGCCTCCGACGATGGCAACAACGAGCGGCTTCTTCCTTCCGCTCTCGTTGTACTCGCGGATGACTATCTTGGCGAGATCCCTCGGGTCGAGCACTGCGGTCTGGCAGTAGAGAACCGCTATGCTGTGCATGTTCGGGTTGGCGAGAGCGTCCCTAACGGCTCCCTCGTAGGCCTGCGCTCCAGCCATACCGGTCAAATCAACGGGGTTCTTGTAGCTTCCGAAGGGCGGCATGTGGTTGGCGAAGACTTTCAAATCATCCAGGTTGTCGTAGAGATGGAGCCCCTCCTCCTCGGCGGCATCGGTCGCCATAACGCCGATTCCACCGCCGTTGGTGAGGATGACGACGTTCTCTCCCTCCGGCTCCGGAAGGTTGCTGAGGGTTCTCGCCCAGTCGAAGGCCTCTCCGATGGTCAAAGCACGGAGAACGCCGCTCTGCTTGAAGGCGGCGGTGTAGATGCTGTCGGCACCGGCGAGTGAACCGGTGTGGCTTGCGGCGGCCTTGGCACCGCGCTCGCTCCTTCCGGCCTTTATGATGATGATTGGCTTCTTCATGCTGACCTTCTTTGCCGTCTCCATGAACTTCCTTCCGTCCTTGACGCCCTCCATGTAGATGAGAATGGCCCCTGTGTTCTCGTCCCCCTCGAAGTACTCAAGCAGATCAGCATCATCAAGGTCGCTCTTGTTTCCAATGCTGACGACGGCAGAGAGACCAACCTTCTCAAGGATGGTCCAGCCCATGAGGGCTATTCCAAGGGCTCCGCTCTGGCTGATGAGGGCAAGCTTGCCGGGCATAACGTCGGTCGGACCGAAGGTGGCGTTGAGTTTTGTTGGCGTGTAAACAACGCCGAAGATGTTCGGGCCGAGAATCCTCATGCCGTACTTGTGGGCGGTCTTAACGAGCTCCTCCTCGACCTTCTTACCCTCCTCGCCGAGCTCACCAAAGCCCGAGCTGATGATGGGGAGGACCTTGACGCCCTTCTTTCCGCACTCCTCAACCACCTGGGGAACGAACTTGGCCGGGACGATGACGACGGCCATGTCCACTTCATCGGGAACGTCGAGAATGCTCTTGTAGACCGGGAACTTCCTCCCGCTTATCTCGATCTCGCCGCCCTTGACGTTGACGGCGTATATCTTGCCCTCGTAGCCGTACTCGATGAGGTTCTTCATGACAGCGTATCCTATCTTGCCTGGTTTGTCCGAAGCCCCGATGACGGCGACACTCCTGGGCTTGAAAAGTGCCTCAACACTCATCTCTTCCACCTCGATAAACTTTACGTTCATAAATGCGCCGAAGCCGTTATAACTTTTCCCTTATTCATTTGCCGATCCCCCTATCGGCGTTCGTTAAAGGAACGGAAGGTTCAAAACCTTCGATGGGCCACCGGAGACAAACCCTAAATACCACTTGGGCCTACATTCTCCCGGTGGTGATATGGGCGTACAGATAGGCGAGCTCATTCCAAGGAAGGAAATAGAGATTGAGAAGCTCAACGGAAGAAAGGTCGCTATAGATGCTTTCAACGCAATCTACCAGTTCCTATCCATCATAAGGCAGCGCGATGGAACGCCCCTTATGGATTCGCAGGGCAGGATAACCTCCCACCTAAGCGGCCTGTTCTACAGAACCATAAACCTCGTGGAGGCGGGGGTAAAGCCCGCTTATGTATTCGACGGCAAGCCTCCCGAGCTGAAGAAGAGGGAGCTTGAGAGGAGGCATGAGACGCGGGAAGAGGCGAAGGAAAAATGGGAGGAGGCCCTCGCGAGGGGGGAGCTTGAGGAGGCAAAGAAGTACGCCCAGAGGGCGAGCAGGGTGAACGAGGGGCTCATAAACGATGCCAAGACCCTTCTAACCCTCATGGGCATCCCGTGGGTTCAGGCCCCGAGTGAGGGCGAAGCCCAGGCGGCCTACATGGCCGCGAAGAAGGACGTCTATGCCTCAGCAAGCCAGGACTACGACTCCCTCCTCTTTGGAGCGCCGAGGCTCGTGAGGAACCTCACGATAACGGGAAGGAGGAAGCTGCCCGGTAAGAACGTTTACGTTGAAGTTAAGCCCGAACTCATAGTCCTCGATGATGCCCTGAAGACGCTCGGGATAGACAGGGAAAAACTCATCGAGATGGCCATCCTGGTCGGAACGGACTACAACCCCGGCGGGATAAAGGGGATAGGGCCGAAGAAGGCTCTTGAGCTGGTGAGGTACAAGAAGGACGTGCTCTCCCGCTATACCAAGGAGAGCGACGTTGACCTCTACGCCATCAAGGAGTTCTTCCTTAAGCCCCCCGTCACCGACGAATACGAACTGAAGTGGAGCGAGCCGGATGAGGAAGGAATCCTCAAGTTCCTGTGCGACGAGCACGACTTCAGCGAGGAACGTGTGAGGCACGGGCTTGAGCGGCTCAGGAAGGGCCTCCAAAAGGGCAAGCAGAGAACCCTGGAGAGTTGGTTCAAAGCGTGATTTCTTGCCCTTTAATCTTCCAATTTGGCCGGCCCGTGGGAATCATCACCCAGTCTGATTGTCTTTTAGCAGGAGGTGCCTGTCCTTTAGAATCTTTATCTTGTTGAAGTGCCCCCATTCAACCTCCGCCAGCCACTTTGCAACTTCTCTTATCTCAGGATTTTCGCTCACACTATGGATGTACTCGTAAACCTCCGCCGTCATCTTTTCGTTCTCCATCAGTATGTCAAAGAGCTCCCACAGCCTCCCATGTCTCAAAAACTCCCTGAGCTTATCCTCTCCCAGAACGACCTCAAGAGGGGGCAGATCCACGGGGGCAAGTTCCTCGCCCGGGAACAGCTTTTTGTAAAGTTTTAGCAACTCTTCCGCATGCTGAATGCTGTCTTCACTCAGTCCGTGAAAAACCTTTGGAATCTCTTCACTCCACGTTATTTCCCTGCTCACCTCAGTGAGATGACGGTACATCTCGGCTTCCTCGGCCTCCGCATTTACCAGATAGGAAAGAAGTTCCTTCATGCTCAATTTGGGAAGCTTCTGAAGCAGTTTCTTTATATCGTCCCGGGCAACATGGGATAGCTCGCTCATAACAACACCCCCTTAATTTTATTTCGAGAGTTTAAAAGAATACCCCCCAATGATCGCTGCGGGCGGCCTTGGAAGAAAAGGGCTGGCCTTCCCCACAACCAGGCAACGGAACTCGTAAATCCCTCCCAGACAGGAAAAGCACATTCTCCATCCAGTCGGCGTTAGACTTTTTGGTGCTTTTTCCATTCTCCATGGTTTCATTGATATTTCGTCAAAAAGCGATGGAAAAGGCTTAAAAGGGATGAAAGGCCTTTAGTAATTGAGGAACATCTCGGAGGTAGACTGGGTCTATGGAGGACGAATCCTCGAGTAGTAGTTATTGGTTAAGTAAACTCTTTAAAAAGAAGAGGAAGGCTGTTTTGACGCAGAAGATAACGCCCGATGCCTACAACGAGCTCAGGGCGGTTTTGATGCGCGCCAACCCCGAAAGGGATGGAGACAAGATTCGCCTTAAGCTCCCCCGCGGGGAGGTGACCCTTAGCAGGGATGGTCTTAAAGTGGTTGCCGAAACCCGGGAGGACGCGGAGAAAATCCTCCGCAACCTGCACTACTACTCAATGCCCCCAGGACTCTGGCCCGCCTACGGCCTGAGCTATTCAATCAAGAGGGGAACCTTCAGAGCCGGGGAGGGGTGAACCCCCTCCCAACGGTAAAGCTTATAAAAGGACTTCTTTAATAGTGCTTGTGATTAAGCTCATCAGGTGAGGTGAGATTATGGCTATCTGGCAAGGAAGATCACTTAGGAAACCTTCAGGCGGAAAAATCGTGCTCGCCAGGAAGAAGAGGAAGAGGGAGCTCGGAAGAGAGCCCGCCATGACCAGGGTAAGCGACGAGGAAAAGAAGAAGATAATAAGAACCTACGGTGGCAACAGAAAGGTCAGGCTCGTTAACGCCGCCTACGCCAACGTCTTCGATGGCGGCAAGGGCAAGAAGGTAAAGATACTGAGCGTCGTTGACAACCCCGCCAACAGGCAGTACATCAGGCGCAACATCATAACCAAGGGCGCCATCATCGAGACCGAGGCGGGCAAGGCCATCGTTACCTCAAGGCCCGGCCAGGATGGCGTGGTTAACGCCGTCCTCCTCAAGGAAGAGAACGCGTGAGTTCTCTTTCCGTCCCCTTTTGTTGTACTCACCATCTCTTCTCACCGGGAGTGATAGAAAGGGTTTTATTGTGCCCCCGTAACTTCATAGCGGGGATGTTCATGAAGTCGAGGATAGATGCCGTTAGAAAGTACATTGGGGAGAACGGTATTGACGGGGCACTCATCACGAGGAAGGAGAACCTCTTTTACTTCACGGGAAGTGCCCCCGTGCTCGGTGGCTACCTGCTCATAACGGAGGACGATGCACGCTTCTACGTCCCGGAGCTCGAATACGAGGAGGCCCGAGAAACGGCCAGGGTGGAGGTCGAGAAGTTCAAGAAACTCACGGAACTCTACGACGTCCTCAAGCCCCTGAAGAGCCTCGGCGTCGAAGGCTCCCTGAGCATGTCCTTCGGCAACAGCCTCAGAGAGAAGGCTGAAATTGAGGAGCTGAAGTTCATAGACGACGTAATAAAGGAGCTCCGCATAATCAAGACCCCCGAGGAAATCGAGGTCATAGAGGCCGCGTGCAGGATTGCGGATCAGGCCATGATGGTCGCCATAGAGGAGATAAGCGAGGGCAAGACTGAGAGGGAGATAGCGGCCAAGATGGAGTACATCATGAAGACCAACGGGGCCGAGAAAGTCGCCTTTGACACGATAATAGCGAGCGGCTGGCGTTCCGCTTTACCACACGGGATAGCCAGCGACAAGCGCATCGAGAAGGGCGAGCTGGTGGTCGTTGACGAGGGTGCCCTCTACAGACACTACAACTCCGACATGACGAGAACCATAGTGGTTGGCTCCCCCAACGAGAAGCAGAAGGAGATATACGAGGCCGTTCTTGAGGCCCAGAAGAGGGGCGTCGAGGAGGCAAGGCCCGGGATAACCACCAAGGAGCTTGACACCATAGTGAGGAACGTCATAGAGGAGTACGGCTACGGCGATTACTTCATCCACTCAACGGGCCACGGCGTGGGACTCGAGATACACGAATGGCCTCGCGTGAGTCAGTTCGATGAAACGGAGCTCAAACCGGGCATGGTGATAACGGTAGAGCCCGGGATATACATCCCCAAGTTCGGAGGAGTTAGGATAGAGGACACCGTTCTCATAACAGAGGACGGTGCCAAGAGGCTCACCAAGACGGACAGGGAGCTGATTTAGGGGCACCTTTATAAAGTCCCTTTCCTAGCCAACCTTGAAAAATGGGGGTGATCAGAATGCCCGTTTATGAACTCGATGGAAAGAAGCCCGTAATCCACGAGACCGCTTACGTTGATGAGCTTGCCTCCGTGATAGGGGACGTAGTAATCGAGGAGAACGCAAGCGTCTGGCCTTCGGCAGTCCTTCGCGGTGATATCGAGCGGATTCACGTTGGCTGCTGCTCCAACGTCCAGGACAACGTCAGCATACACACATCCCACAACCAGCCGACGGTAATAGGGAAGTACGTGACAATAGGGCACAACGCCGTCGTCCACGGGGCAGTTATAGGTGACTACACTATCATTGGAATGGGCGCCATAATCCTCGATGGGGCCAAGATAGGCAAGCACGTCATCATTGGAGCGGGAGCGCTCGTTCCGCCCGGAAAGGAGATTCCCGACTACAGCCTCGTCGTCGGCGTTCCCGGGAAGATAGTCAGGCAGCTCAGCGAGCAGGAAATCGAATGGACTAAGAAGAACGCCGAGATTTACATGGAGCTCGCTGAAAAGCACCTCAGCTCAAGGAAGAAGCTTTAATTCTTTCCCCTTTTTCATCGGGAAGATTTTTAAAGGCGGAGACCCAGCCTCCCATGGTGGCCCGGAATGAGAACACTGTACAGGATGGCATCACACGTCCCCAAGATCCTCCTAAGACCCGTTTACGACTTCTATGAGGACTACCTCCTCGAAAGGGTCAAGGCCAACGGCAGAATACCGAATCACGTCGCCATAATCATGGACGGCAACAGACGATGGGCGAGGATGCAGAAAAAACCGCCGTGGTACGGGCACCTCTTCGGATCGAAGACCCTTGAGAACATCCTCGACTGGTGCAGGGAGCTTGGAATAAGGAACCTTACCGTCTACGCCTTCTCCACCGAGAACTTCAAGCGCTCTCCGGAGGAGGTAAACGCCCTCATGGAGCTCTTTGAGCAGAAGTTCAAGGAGCTGGTCACGGACGAGAGGGTTCACAGGTACGGCATAAGGGTTAACGTCCTCGGAAGGAAGGAGGCCCTGCCCGATAACGTGAGGAAAGCCGCTGAGGAAGCCGAGAGGGCCACGAAAAAGTACGACAACTACACCCTCAACATAGCCCTCGCATACGGGGGCAGGAGCGAGATAGCGGACGCTGTGAGGGAGATAGTGAGGGACGCCCTCGAGGGGAAGATACGGGTGGAAGAGATAGACGAGGATACGATAAAGGAGTACCTCTACTACCCCAACATGCCCGACCCCGACATAGTCATAAGGACGGGCGGTGAGTTGAGGATAAGCAACTTCCTCCTCTACCAGATAGCCTACAGCGAGCTCTTCTTCGTTGACGTCTACTTCCCCGAGTTCAGGAAGATAGACTTCCTCAGGATAATAAGGGAGTACCAGAAGAGGCAGAGGCGCTTCGGACGCTGAGCCCAACTTTTTTAAGAACAACGCCGTAATCACCATCGGTGATACAATGGTATCCAGGCCCCCCGTTATATACGAGGTTTTCCCGAGGAACCACACGGAGGAGGGAACGTTCAGGGCCCTCATGGACGACTTACCGAGGATAAAGGCCCTTGGAGCGGATTACGTGTGGCTGATGCCCATACACCCGATAGGCGAGGAGGGGAGGAAGGGCACGCTCGGTTCCCCCTACGCCATAAGGGACTACCGCTCCGTCAACCCGGAACTGGGAACGATGGATGACTTCGTTGCCCTCGTGGAGAGAGCCCACAGCCTCGGCCTCAAAGTAATGATTGACGTGGTCTACAACCACACCTCCAGGGACTCGCTTCTCCTGAGGGAACACCCGGAGTGGTTCCTCACGGAGGATGGGAAGCCCTCGCGCAAAGTCCCCGACTGGAGCGACGTCTACGATCTCGACTACACCAATGAGGAGCTTTGGGACTACCAGATAGAGACCCTCAAGTTCTGGGCGCGCTACGTTGACGGCTTCAGGTGTGATGTGGCGCCCCTCGTTCCCCTCGAGTTCTGGAAGCGCGCGAGGGCCGAGGTGGCGAGGGTAAACCCCAACGTCATCTGGCTCGCCGAGACGGTCCATCCGTCCTTCGTCAGATGGCTCCGCGGGAGGGGTTTTAGGGCCCACTCCGACCCGGAGATGCACGAAGCCTTCGATGTAACCTACGACTACGACGGCAGGGAAGTGCTTGAGGCGTACCTCCGCGGCGAAAGGCCCCTCAGAAGCTACATTGACTACCTCAACCTCCAGGAGGCCCTATATCCGGCGCACTACGTAAAGCTCCGCTTCCTCGAGAACCACGACACGCTGAGGGCTGCACGGCTCTTCGGGGACGGGGAGAGGCTGAGGAACTGGACGGCATTCACCTTCATGCTCAAGGGAGCACCGTTAATCTACGCCGGCCAGGAATACGCGATAAAGAGCGCCCCAAGCCTCTTCAAGAGGGAGCCCGTCCCGTGGGAGGAAGGCGATAGGGAGTTCCTCGAGTTCTTCAAGCGCCTCCTCGATACCGTGAAGTCCGTAAGGTGCGAAAACCAGCGCGTCCACATGCCCGTCGAGGGGGTGGCCGTGGTGGAGTGCGGGAACGCCGTTGGGGTGTTCAACCTCGAGGGTAAAATAGGGAGCGTCGAGCTCGACGTCAGGGGAAGGGATGCGCTGAGCGGGAGGAGAGTAGAGAGCAGAAACGGAAGAATGGAGCTCGATTTCGAGCCCGTGATAGTTCTCCGTTGAGAACCGAAACCTTTTTTAACTCACTTCTTTACCTCTCCTCTGGGAAAGCGCGGGGGTGCCCGAGCCTGGCCAAAGGGGCCGGACTTAAGATCCGGTGGCGTAGGCCTTCGCGGGTTCAAAGCCCGTCCCCCGCACCACAGAATCACTCATCCTTCTCCTTCAGGTTTCAATGGCATGTGTGTTCCCCATCCTGCCCGCGGGGAGAACGAGCCGCGCTCCATGAAAGTTCCTTCAATCCGTTTTCAGGGCGCACCTTATGACGTCGCTTAAAACCCCGGAGACGGTCTCCTTTACCCCCGCTCCGGCCCCCCTGAGGGTGAGCTCCCCGAGGAGGTCGCTTTTTATGAGGGCAACGTTGGAGGTGCCGTGGACGGCAAGGGGCGAACCCACGGGCACTTCCACCGGTTTGACCTCAACCACACCTTTCTCCACCGTTGAGATGAGCCTTATCACCTTACCCCGCCTCTTTGCCTCCATAACCCCGTCCGGCCCGATTGAGTCTATTCCCTCCACCATTGCCCTCGAAAAGTCGAACTTCCCAAAGGCAACGTTGTGGAGGATAGCAGCTTTATAGGCCGCATCAAGCCCCTTTGTGTCCCCCTCGGGATTGGCCTCGGCTATGCCGAGCTCCTGGGCCCTTCTAAGTGCCTCCTCGAAGGAAGTGCCCTTCTCCATCTCGCTGAGGATAAAGGTGGTCGTGCCGTTCAAAACGCCCTCAATGCCGATAACCTCATCGCCCATGAGGTTTTCCCTGAGGAGGGCTATTATGGGCGTGCCCGCCATGACCGTGGCCTCGAAGCGGTATTCGAGCCCCCTCCGCTCCGCCTCGTTCGTGAGCTCGCCGTAGTGAAAGACGAGGGGTGGTTTGTTTGACGTTACCACGTGCCTCCCGTGCCTCAGGGCCTCAAGCTGCCATCTGTATGCCTCGGGGTTGGCGCTCGTCACGTCTATGAACACGTCGCTCTCCACTTCACGCGCAACCTCCGTTGGAGAGAGCTCGTAAACCTCGTAATCGTCCCCCCAGCGGGAGAGTGCTCCAAAGGTCTCCTTAACGGCGAGGGCCTCAGAAAGGTCTACCCCCTCCCCGCTCCACACAGTGGCGGAGGAATCGGAGATACTGACAACCCTGAACTCTATGCCATAGAGCTCCCTTATTTTCCTGGATTTCTCAAGAAGGGTGCGGAGGAAGCCCCTCCCCACGTTGCCAAAACCCAGAAGGGAGAGGGAAACCTCCATGGACTCACTTCCTGTTCACTATCACCTTTATTATGTCTATGTCTCTGACTATGCCGACAAGGTCGTCCTTGCCCCTTATCACGGGCAGCTGCTCGATGTGGTACTTCGTCATCTTGCTGGCTACCTCGTAGACGCTCATTCCCTCCGTTGCAACCACGAGCTCGGTGTTCATTATTGTCTCGACGGGCTTGTCGGGAAGCTTGAGTTCCTTCTTCTCGAGGAGGAGAACGGGGTGGCTCTCGAGTATCCAGTCCTCCTCACTTGACGCCACCAGTTCGGAGGATTTGAAGGTCCTGATAACCTCGCTGTCCTTGAGGAGGTCCGTCTCATCAACCATTCCCACGAGCTTGCCCTCATCGTCAATAACGGGTATGGCCATGGAGTCCGCGAGCAGGAGGGCCTTAAGGGCGGCGTTTAGCGGAGTTCCCTTCCAGACAACGCTAGTGTACTTGGTGTAGCACGGGGCTATTGAAATCTCCCTCATCTTCTCATTCTTTGAGAGGTAGCGCCTTATTATGTCGCCAACCGTGAGAACACCGACGACCTCCCCCGTCTCATCTGCCACGATGACCCTTCTGTAGTGAGAATCGAGCATCTTCCGGACTGCCTTCTTGAGGTCATCATCTGGGCGCACGATTGGAACATTCCTCTTAACCAGCATGGCCAGCTGATCCTCGTCGGGATGAAGAAGAACCCTCTTAATACTCACCATCCCGACTATCTCCTTATCGTGCCTTCTAATAACCGGAAACGCCCTGACGTTATGCTTCTTGAAAAGCTGGAGAGCATAACTCCTCGTGGCGGGCAGTTCTATAACAACCGGATTGGGGGTCATTAAACTCTTTACTTTCACTGTCACCACCGCTTTGATGTTAAACGGCACCCAACTATTTAAGGCTTTTTGGCGGGCTATTGGACATCCGGGGTAAACTTTTTAAATGCTCCCCTCAAACCACCAACGACAAGGGGCGGCTGGCTACGGCTGGCCGTCACCGTGGAGGTGAAAGGAATGGTAAGGTTGCACACGTACAAGAGAGGAAAGTCAGGTTCAAAGAAGCCCCCGAGGACTGCTCCGCCCACCTGGGTTGAGTACACCGCCGAAGAGGTTGAGGGACTCGTTGTAACCCTCGCCAAGCAGGGTTACTCAAGCGCCATGATAGGTACGATACTCAGGGACCAGTACGGAATCCCGAGCGTCAAGCTCATCACGGGCAAGAAGATAACCAAGATTCTCGAGGAGAACAACCTCGCACCCCAGATACCTGAGGACCTCATGTTCCTCATCAAGAAGGCGGTCAACCTCAGGAAGCACCTCGAGCAGCACCCGAAAGACCTTCACTCAAGGCGCGGTCTCCAGCTCGTGGAGAGCAAGATAAGGCGTCTCGTCAAGTACTACCGCAGGACGGGTAAGCTCCCGGCCAAGTGGAGGTACGACCCAGAGACCGCCAAGCTGCTGGTTCGCTGAACCCTTTCCCCTTCTTTTAAGGTGATCAAATGGATAGGGCCGCTTTCTTGGAAAAGGTTCGTGAGGGCGCGGAGCTAATCAGGATGCACACCGAGTTAGGGCACACCATACGCATTGTTTCTCACCGTGACGCCGACGGCATAACCGCGGGAGCGATCCTCGCGAAAGCGGTGGCTCGCGAGGGTGCGAGGTTTCACCTGAGCATCGTCAAGCAGCTCAGCGAGGACATAATAAAAGAGCTCGCAAAGGAGAAGCAGAAGGTGTACGTCTTCAGCGACCTCGGAAGCGGCTCCATAACGCTAATAGAGAGGTATTTGGCCGACGCCACAGTGGTTATAGCCGACCACCACCCACCCGAGGACGGGGAGATAGCGAACGACTCCCACGTTCTCGTGAACCCCACCGTGTTTGGCGCCAACAGCGTTAGAGACCTCAGCGGTTCGGGCGTGGCCTACTTCGTGGCCAGAGCTATGAACGATAGGAACCGCGATTTAAGCCCCCTCGCCCTCGTTGGTGCGGTGGGGGACATGCAGGAGATAGATGGCCAGTTCCACGGCCTCAACCTCGAGATAATAGAGGATGGAAAGGCCCTCGACTTAATCGAGATTAGAAAAGAACTCCGTCTCTTTGGAAGGGAAACGAGAACCCTCGCCCAGATGCTTGCCTATGCCTCCAACCCCGAACTTCCAGAGATTACCGGCGACCTGAGGAACGCCATCGAGTGGCTGAAAGCCAAAAACTTCGATCCGGACATGAGGTACTGGCAGCTCCGCGAGGAGGAGAAGAGGAGGCTCCACGACGCGCTGGTGGTTCACCTCATAAAGCACGACGTCCCCAAGGAGGACATAGACCGCCTTATCGGTGACGTGGTTCTCATAAAGGCCTACCCGGAGGGCGACCCGAGGCACGAGGCGAGGGAGTTCGCCACCCTTCTGAACGCCACTGGGAGGCTCAACAGGGGCACCCTTGGAGTTGCAATATGCCTCGGAGATGAGGGCGCCTACAGGGAAGCGGTAAAGCTCGTCGAGGAGTACAAGCGCGAACAGATAGAGATGAGACGGTACATAATCCAGAACTGGGGAAGCATCGTCGAGAAGGAGCACGCTTACGTTTTCTACGCCGGGAAGGACATAAAGGACACCATGGTGGGCATAGCGGCCAACATGGCAATAAACGCCGGCCTCGCGAATCCTGAGAAGCCGGTCATAATCGTGGCCGACAGCGAGGAGGACGGTGAGCTCGTCAAGGCATCCGCGAGGACTACGGAGAGGGCGCTCAAGAAGGGATACCACCTTGGGGAGGCCCTCAGGGAAGTGGCCGAAAAGATAGGCGGAGAGGGCGGCGGACACGCGATAGCGGCGGGAATACGCTTCCCACAGAAGAAGCTCGACGAGTTCATAGAACTCATTGACAGGGCCCTTGGAAGGCAGGTGAGGGGCGATGAAAATTAGGGCGAGGGCGTACATAGAGTGGGACTACGGGGAGAACGCGAGGGCCATAGCAGAGGCAGTTGAGGTGGACAACCTCAACCTTCCGGAGAACCTAAACTTTAAAACCCTCTGGGAAGAGGGCAGGGTGATAACAAAAGTTAAATACTCCGGTGAGATTGAGAGTTTCATAGCGGCAATGGATGATTTGGTGTTTTCGGTCAAAATAGCCGAAGACGTAACCTCTCAAAATAATTTAGTGAAAAGGGAAGGATCGGAGGTGTGAAAATGGCAAAAGCAAGGTCGAAGAGGCAGGTTGCGGCTGCCAAGGATAAGTGGAAGTCAAAAGAGTGGTTCGTGGTTTACGCTCCAGAATTTTTCGGAAGCAGGGAGATAGGACTCACCCCGGCCGACGACCCCGAGAAGGTCAAGGGAAGGATCATCGAGACGACCCTCAAGGACCTCACTGGAGACTTCACCAAGGGCCAGGTCAAGCTCTACTTCCAGATTTACGACGTCAAGGGTCAGAACGCCTACACCAAGTTCAAGGGTCACAAGCTCTCAAGGAGCTACATCCGCTCACTCGTCAGGAGGAGAACCACCCGCGTTGATGGCATATTCAACGTCACCACAAAGGACGGTTACAAGCTCCGCGTCATGGGAATGGTCGTCGCCTACAGGAGGATCCAGACCAGCCAGGAGAGGGCCATCAGGGCCATAATAAAGGACATAATCTACAAGAAGGCCGAAGAGCTCAACTTCGCCGACTTCGTCCTCGAGAGCGTTAGCGGAAAGATCGGGGCTGAGATAGCCAAGGAAGCGAGGAAGATATACCCGCTCAAGAGGGCGGAAGTCAGGAAGATAAAGGTTCTCGCAGAGCCGGAGGCGTGAAGCCTCTACTTCTCCCATTTCCTCACGGCGGATGAGGAGATGGCGGATTGCTGAGAAGTGATGACGACCTTAGGGTCTGACGCCAGATTAAAAAGTGAAAAGGGTTTACCATTTGCTTTCGTCAAGTTCTCCCTCCGTCTTTGCCACTATAGTTGTTCCGGCGAGATCGCCCGTGACGTTGACCATCGTTCTTCCCATGTCCAGTATGGCGTCTATTCCGAGTATCATGGCGTAGGCCAATGCAACGGGACTCCCAGCCGTCAGCTCAAGCCCAACGCTCTGGAGGACCATCGCGAGCATTATCGCCCCGGCACCAGGAACTCCGGCGGTTCCTATTGAGGCAAGAACTGCCGTAAGCACAATCACAAGCTGCTGGCCGAATGTGAGGGGTTGTCCTATCGCGTTTGCCACGAAGAGAACCGTGACTCCCTGGTAGAGCGCCGTTCCGTCCATGTTTATCGTGGCACCGAGGGGCAGGGTGAAGGAGAATATGCTCTCGTCAATCCCCATGTTCTCCTCGGCAACGCGCATCGTAACTGGCAGCGTTCCGCTTGAGCTCCTTGTCACGAAGGCGGTAATCATGGCGTCCTTGGCCTTCGAGAGGAACTTGAGGGGGTCTATGCCGAAGCCCTTGAGAAGGACGAAGTAAACGATGGCTATCTGGAGTATGAGGCCGAGATAAACCGCGACCACCACCTTCGCGAGCGGGCCAACGACCTTCGTCCCCTGATCGGCCATGACGTAGGCGATGAGGGCGAACACACCTATGGGCGCGTACTGCATGACACCCCTGACTATGAGGTACATTGCCTCGGCGAGACCATCGAAGAACCTCAGGACGGTCTTTCCGGCCGTTTTGATCCTCTCGTCATCGGAGTTGACCAGGTAGCTCAGCGCTATTCCGAGCACTATTGCGAAGAATATCGTGGGAAGCACGTCTCCGCTTGAGAGCGCTCCGAAGGGGTTCTTGGGTACTATGTTGAGCAGCGTGGAGACGATGGACGGGGCGCTCGCCTGTATGGCCTTTCCTTCTCCCGTGCCGAGACTTATTCCCGTGCCGACTCTGAAGAGGTTGCCCATCAGGAGCCCGAAGAACACGGCGAAGGCCGATGTGAGGAGGTAGTAAACCACTATCTTAATCCCCACCCTTCCGAGCTTCGCGGGGCTTATGCTCGCCGCTCCGACGACGAGGGAGGCCAGGATTATGGGCATCACTAGCATTTTGAGCAGTCTAACGAAGAGGTCACCGAAGGGCTTGATGTAGGTCTTGACTGCCTCGGTGTAGCCGGCGTAGCCGAGTATTAAGCCCACCACTGCACCCAAAATCAGCCCCAGCAGTATCTTCTGCAGAATCGGATAGTCGAGATACCTTCTTATAATCCCCAATCGCAACACCTCGCCATTGTTGTATATCCGTGTTTATGGCAGCATTTCTTTGTACCTTTACGTATATAAATGCTGTGGCTCCCATGACACGCATTTCGATAAACTCCAAAGAATAGAAGGAGTGCCGAATCGTCATCTCGTCAGTTGAACCTTATGGAAACGTCCCCGTAGAGAATCCTAGTTACTCTCCCCCCAACGTCCACAAGGAGGCATCCATCGTCGTCCACATCCAGAGCGACACCCTCAAAGGGCTCATCGCCAAGGACGCGAACCCTTGTCCCGAGTATCGCCCTCGAGCGCCACTCCTCCAGAACCCTGGCCCTATCCTTCAGGAAGACGGAGTACCATAAATCCAGAGCCTCAACGAGCGTCCTAAAGAACTCCGGAAGCGGAACTTCCCTGCCCAGAACATCCTTGAGCGAAATCCCCTCCTCGGGAGCAGGGTTGTTCACGTTGATTCCCATGCCGAGGACGACGTGATTGACCTCCTCCAGAAAGCTGGCCTCCGAGAGTATCCCACACACCTTCTTTCCGTTCACCAGAACATCGTTGGGCCACTTTATCCTGCCCTCCACACCCCATGCTTTCAAAGCGTCCGTAACGGCCAGGGCCCCAACGAAGACGAGCTTCGGAACTTCGGAGGGGGGAATCCTCGGCTTGAGGATAACGCTCATCCACAGGCCTCCCCTCGATGAGACCCACGAACGCCCTTTTCGTCCCCTTCCCCTCGTCTGCACGTCCGCCACCACGACGGTTCCCTCGTCCTCGCGGGCGGCTATCGAGCGGGCGTAATCATTGGTGGAGCCAACCTCCCGGAGGTAGATAACCTTCCGACCGATGAGCTTTGATCCAATTCCCAGCATGCTCCCACCGAAACCGTTTTGGGGGAGGAGGTTAATAGTGTTTCGAGGGCAAAGTTTAAATTATTCCAAACTCATGTATCACCAGGGGTGAATAACATGGATGCCTACCAGAGCGTTGGGATTAGGAGAAGGCTTAAGAGGTTCTTCCGCAGGGACGGAAGGGCTTTGATATTCGCCATGGACCACGGCTTCGAGCACGGGCCGACGGACTTTGAAGAGCACTGGGAGCACGTTAACCCGAAGGTCATTATAAGAAAGGTCGTCAGGGCCGGAATAGACGGCGTCATGATGCTCCCCGGCATTGTCAGAATAGCCGGCGATGAGCTCAAGCCCGACACGGGGCTTATGATAAAGCTCACGAGCAAGACGAACCTCAGGCCCAAGGATGATCAGCTCCTCCAGAGCCAGCTGGGCTTCGTTGAGGACGCCATAAAGCTCGGCGCCGATGCGATAGCGGCAACCGTTTACTGGGGCTCACCTCAAGAAGACGTTATGATGCGCCAGTTCGCGGAGATAGCGAGCTACGCCCACGATTTGGGCTTCCCGGTGGTCCAGTTCGCCTATCCACGCGGCCCGTACATCAACGAGCGCTACGGTAAAAAGGAAGACTACCGTGTAGTTATGTACGGCGCGAGGGCG
Source organism: Palaeococcus ferrophilus DSM 13482 (assembly GCF_000966265.1). Lineage (NCBI taxonomy): Archaea > Methanobacteriati > Methanobacteriota > Thermococci > Thermococcales > Thermococcaceae > Palaeococcus > Palaeococcus ferrophilus. The sequence goes on from NZ_LANF01000009.1 coordinate 75,407, forward strand.
GCGGCGGAGAGCGGCGCGGACATGATAAAGACCTACTGGACCGGCTCAAGGGAGACATTCGCCAAGGTCGTTGATGCCGCCGCTGGAGTGCCAGTTCTCCTCAGTGGAGGGGCGAAGACCGACAACCCGGTTGACTTCCTCAAGCTCGTGTGGGAGGTCATTGAGGCCGGTGGCTCTGGAGCCGTCGTCGGAAGGAACATCTTCCAGCGCGAGAACCCAGAACCTTTCATAAAGGCTCTCCTCAAGGTCGTCCACAGGAACGAGGACCCTGAGGAGGCTGCGAAAGCCGAGGGGCTTCTCTGACTCCTCATTTCACATTTTTGGCCAGCAAGTTAAATATAGCTCTTCTCCATTAGTCTTAACCGGAGGTGAGGGGGAATGGTGAGGGTAATAGACACGACCTTTAGGGACGCTCATCAGTCACTCATAGCAACCCGCCTGCAGACGGAGGACATGCTTGCCATAGCCGAGAAGATGGACAGGATAGGATTCTACTCCATGGAGGTCTGGGGAGGGGCAACATTCGACGTCTCCATACGCTACCTCAACGAGGACCCATGGGAGCGCCTAAGGCTCCTGAGGGAACACATAAAGAGAACAAAGCTCCAGATGCTCCTCCGCGGCCAGAACCTCGTTGGATACAAACACTACCCTGATGATGTTGTTGAAAAGTTCGTAGAGCTGGCCCACAGGAACGGGATAGAGGTATTCCGCGTCTTCGATGCCCTCAACGACGTGAGGAACATGGAGGTGGCGATAAGGAAGGCCAAGGAAGTCGGCGCCGAGGTTCAGGGGGCGATAGCCTACACTACCGGCAAGGTGTTCACACTGGAATACTACATGAAGAAGGTCGAGGAGCTCCTTGCCCTGGAGGTTGACGTCATAACCATCAAGGACATGGCGGCCCTACTGACGCCCTGGAAGGCCTACGAACTCGTCAGCGAGATAAAGGAGAGATACGGCATCCCGGTCAACGTTCACACCCACTCAACCACCGGAATGGCGGTCGCGACCTACCTAAAAGCTATCGAGGCCGGGGCAGACTTCATAGACACCGCCATAAGCCCGCTCGCCTTTGGAACGGCCCAGCCCGGCATACAGACCATATGGCATGCCATTCCTGAGACTCTCGAAGACCTCGACCGCGAGCTCATTCACGAGGTCTCGCGCTACCTCAAGAAACTCCTAGACGAGAAGTACTCGGGCCTGCTGCCCAAGGAGGCCCTCATGGTCAACCCCTACGTCCTCAAGTACCAGGTTCCGGGCGGAATGTACTCCAACCTCATAAGCCAGCTCAAGGAGATGAAGGCCCTCGACAGATTGAATGAAGTCCTCGAGGAGATACCGCGTGTTAGGGAAGACCTCGGCTGGCCGCCGCTTGTCACTCCCACCAGCCAGATAGTTGGCACCCAGGCGGTCCTCAACGTCCTCTTTGGGAGGTACGAGCGGGTAACCGAGGAGGTCAAGAACTACATCAAGGGACTCTACGGAAGGCCGCCGGCGGAAATAAATCCAGAGCTCAAGAAGAAGGTGCTCGGAGACGAGGAGCCGATAACGGTAAGGCCCGGCAAGCTTTTGGAGCCGGCCCTCGAGAAATGCAGGAAAGAACTTGAGAAGCTCGGAATCGAGAGGGAGGAGGACGTCCTCACCTACTGCCTCTTCCCGCAGACAGCGAGGGAGTTCTTTGAGGCGAGAAGGACCGGGAGGAAAGGGCCGAAGATGCCACCAAGGGTGCAGAGGTTGAAACTCTACGTGAACGGCGTCGAGTTCGAGGTCGGACTCGAGGGGGTTGACCTTAGCGCGCTGAAATACATGCCTTCGATGGCGGGCATCATGCCAACCTCAACGCCTCAAACCACGGCAACGGTTCCAACGGCCGCTCCAAGTGCTCCAACCACAGCTACAACACCAACTCCCGCCGCAGGCGAGGGCGTTGTCACTGCTCCGATGCCCGGAAAAATCCTTAGAATCCTCGTTAAGGAGGGCGAGGAGGTCAAGACGGGTCAGGGGCTTCTCGTGCTCGAGGCAATGAAGATGGAGAACGAGATTCCCTCACCGATGGACGGCGTCGTTAAGAGGGTACTCGTGAGGGAGGGTGAAACCGTGGACACGGGAAGGGCATTGGTGGAGCTGGGCTGACCCTTCCCATTTCAGGTTTGAGGTTCACTCCAAAATCGGGTTGAGGTTCCCTCAAAGAACCTATCAAAGCCGTTTAACTTGAGAGAGTAAAGTGAAATTTGCTTCTTTTTAACAATCCTCCAACAAATTCCGAATTTTGTTAGGTTGAAGCCGCGAGGCGCCGAAAAGCATTTATATGGACATAATATTACATTACTGAGAAAATCTTCACGGGGGTGCTGAAATGAACTCCGCTGTGGTAATTTTGGTGGCCGCGGTCATATACGTGGCCATGTACTTCACGTACGGAAAGAATCTGCAGAATAAGGTAGTTAAGGCCGACCCCAACAAACCAACACCGGCCCACGCACTCTACGATGGTGTGGATTACGTCCCAGCCCACCCGCTGGTTCTCTACGGACACCACTTCGCTTCGATTGCAGGAGCCGGACCGATAGTCGGTCCTGCAGTGGCAATGGCATGGGGATGGCTGCCAGGACTCATCTGGGTCTGGTTCGGAAACGTCTTCATCGGTGCCGTCCATGACTATCTCGCACTGATGTCCTCCGTCCGCTACGATGGTAAGTCCGTCCAGTGGATTGCAGGAAAGCTCATGAGCAAGAGGACGGGAATAGCGTTCGAGGTCTACATATGGTTCGCCCTCCTCCTCGTTGTGGCCGCGTTCACCTCGGTCATAGCGGGAATATACTCAAAGACCCCTGAGGCTGCCACCGCTTCGCTGCTCTTCCTGGTCTCGGCGGTTATCGTAGGCTACCTCATGTACAAGACGAGCCTCCACTTCGCCGGGGCGACGGTCATAGGCCTTATCCTCGTAGCAATCTCAGTCTGGCTCGGCTTCAAGTTCCCGATACACGCCACATACCACCAGTGGGCACTCTTCCTCCTCGTGTACATCGTCGTGGCGGCGTCACTTCCGGTCTGGATACTCCTGCAGCCAAGGGATTACCTCAACGCATATCTGCTGTGGTTCGGCCTCATACTCGGTGGCCTTGCCTTCATCGTTATAGGGGGCAAGGGAACCTTCACCGCACCGGCCTTCACCACCTGGAGCGCTCACGTCGTCGGTGGAAAGCCCTCACCATTCTGGCCCACGATACCCCTCGTTATCGCCTGTGGTGCCCTCAGCGGATTCCACTCTATAGTCGGTTCCGGAACCTCATCAAAGCAGCTTGACAACGAGATACACGGTCTCATGGTCGGCTACGGTGGAATGTTCACCGAGGGCTTCCTCTCAACCATCGTTATAGCCTCGATAGCGGTCTACGGCTTCCAGGTCTTCTCCGATGCCGGCCTCAGCATAACGGCGGGCGACTGGGCTGCCAAGTACGCACCCCTTGTGGCCAGCAAGGTAGGAAAGACCGGAATCTTCGCCAAGAGCTACGCCTACGGTCTAACTAACGCCTTTGGCATTGACTATAAGTTCGGTGTGGTCTTCGCGAGCCTCTGGGTTTCAGCCTTCGCCCTAACCTCGCTCGACACCGCTACGAGGCTTGGCCGCTTTGCCTGGCAGGAAGTCTTTGGGATGGTCGTTGACACCAGCGAGGGCTTCTGGAAGACCGTTACCAACAAGTGGGTCGCTTCGGTGATAATAGCCATCCTCGGTGTTCTCCTTGCATGGGGCAACCAGTGGCTCATCCTCTGGCCGGCCTTCAGCGGTATGAACCAGATGCTCGCGAGCATTGCAATGATGACCGCCGCCCTCTGGGTCGCCAAGATACAGAAGGCAGGGAAGTGGACGTGGGCTGTGCTCATACCGGCGCTCTTCCTCTGGATCACAGTGACCCTAGCACTTGGCTGGTTCCTCGTGGTAGTGGTGCCGGGAATAGGAGACCCGCTGACGAAGTACAGCGTCGGCCTCATAACCCTCGTCGGCCTTCTCCTCAACCTGCTCCTCGCCTTTGACTTCTGGGGAGCCTGGCAGAAGCCGACGGAAGAGTACGAGGCTGCAAAGGCCTGAAGGCTTTTCCTTTTTACTCCTTTTTGGGGGAAGATTCATGAACACGAAAAAGATTCTCTACTGGATTTCAGCCCCTATCCGCGTCCTGTGGGAGTTCCACAAGGGATTTGAGCTGTACTACGTTAGGGGAATTGAATGGGAGGAAGAGGAACTCGAAAACATCTTCGCGCTCATACTGTTTGGGGACTACATCGGGCTCCCCCATCCGCCAACGGAGTTGAGTTTCCGGTTGCTCCCCCACGTAATCAGGGAGCTCTACGTTATGGAAGAGAAGAGCACGAAAGAGTTCTCACTGAAAACCGGATGGATCGGTGTGTGAGGGATGGATATGGTCAAAAAAATCATTGAAGATGTAAAGGCATTCCTTCAGGGGTTTGCGAGCTCATTCAAGGACCAGTCAACGGAGTACATCGAGTTCGAGGAGAGGGAATTGGAGAACGTTTTTGCCCTTATACTGATGGGTTCCTTCATAGGGATTCCCAGTCCACCGACGACTCTCGTGGTTCGCCTAATGCCCCACATGCTCCGTGAGATGTACGTCATGCAACAGAGGGCGGCCAGCCTCGATGACATATTCGGGGAGATAGCGGGGATGTTCGACATTGACTGAGGTGGTCGAAATGAGGGATTACCTGCTTCCAAAAAAGAACTTCAGGGTTCTCTTTTTCATAGGCAAGGGGGGAGTGGGCAAGACTACCACATCCGCGGCAGTTTCAGTGGGTCTTGCGGAGCACGGCTACCGGACGCTGATAGTCTCACTCGACCCAGCCCACAACCTCGGTGACGTGTTTATGACGAAACTCACGGACAAACCCAAGAGACTCACCGAGAACCTCTACGCGATGGAGCTCGACATGGAGAAGCTCATAAGGAACTACCTCAAACACCTGGAGGAGAACCTCAAGCACATGTACCGCTACCTGACCGTCATAAACCTCGAGAAATACTTTGAAGTCCTCAGCTTCTCCCCTGGGATAGAGGAGTACGCCACCCTCGAGGCCATAAGGGACATACTGAAGGAAGGGGACGAGTGGGACATCATAGTCTTCGACACTCCGCCAACGGGGCTAACTCTAAGGGTCCTTGCCCTCCCCAAGGTCTCCCTTGTCTGGGTGGATAAGCTCACGGAGCTCAGGAAGAAGATACTGGAGCGCAGAAGGATGATAGGCAAAGTCCACGGGGAGAGGAAGTTTGTCGTTGAGGGCCAGGAGTTCAAGCTCCCGAGCAAAGAGGAGGAAGACCCCGTTATGAACGAGCTAACGGCGTACCGCGAGGAAATAGAGTTCGTGGATGCCATACTAACCGACCCCGACAGAACCACCGTCGTGGCCGTCATGAACCCCGAGATGCTCCCGCTCTACGAGACTGAAAGGGCCCACGAATCCCTGAAGAAGTTCCGGATTCCCATGCGGCTCGTGGTGATAAATAAGGTCATCGAGCTTGAGGAAGAGGTACCAAAGATACGCGTCAAGATGGATGCACAGAAGAACGTCCTGAGGGAGGTTGAGGAGCGCTTCAGGGGCATGGACGTGGTTAAGGTTCCAATGTTCGAGGAGGAGCCGAGGGGTATGGAGTGGCTGAAGAAAGTGGGAGGCCTCGTCCTTGGAGAATAAAATAATCGCCCTCTTAAGGAAGGTTAAGGAGCCCATAGCGGAGATGGACATAGTAAGCCTTGGAATCGTGAGCAAGGTTATGGTTGACGACGAAACGGGAAAGGTGACGGTATACCTTGACCTGGCCCACAGGACGCCCCACCACCCCTTTGAAATGGCCCTGAACTGGGCGGTCCACGCCAGAATTGTGAAGGATGTGGTAAATGTTTTAGGGGAGAAGTTCCCAAACCTTGAAATACTCGACAGCATGACCCTTCAGAGGTATTATCCAATCGAGGAGGATGAGCTATGAATCTGAACATCTCCATTACACCCGGCCTGCTGCTTGGGATAATGGCTCTTGCGGGGATTGCCTCCTATCAGTTCTACAAGGGCAGGAAGCTGAACCTCTACCTCATGGACTACTACCTCCGCTCCATTGAGGAGGTGGTGAAGCCCAAGGACAAGGACTACGTGTGGCTCGGGGGTTACATAGGCTTCCGCGCGGAGTACAAGGTGGACGAGGACAACCTGAGAAAGTTTGAGTACACTCTCACGCTCCTGCCGAGGCAGAGCATCCTATACTTCCCGATATCTCTCCTCACGAGCAGACATGACAAGCTATACTTCGTTGTGAAGCCCTACTCAAAGATAAAGCGCGAGGCCCACCTCATCCAGAAGGGCTACTACCGCTTCAAGCCGAAGATAGAGAACGAACCCCTCCTTCAGAGGGACACGGTAGAGGTCAACGGCGTTGAATACGAGGCCCTCTTCGAGAAGAGGCGCGACCTATCACTCCTGCAGGAGTTTTTGAAGGGTTTCTCCAGACCGTCCAACGTCAAACACATCTCCCTTACCCCCAGCACGAACGTCCTCTACGTCTTCATGAAACCAGAGCCGGAGACCATAGGGGAAGACGTCGGTCACATAGTGCGGTTCACCAACGAGAAGCTCAGGGAGGGCCCGTTCTCTTCTTGAATTTTCCTTTTCAAGCGCAACCTATTTATTGGTTAAACTACAGGTTATACATGGTGATACTTGTGGTTAGCATCCGTCTGAAGGTCGGCCCGAAGGGCCAGATAGTCATCCCCAAGGTTTTCAGGGAGGCCTACGGGATTAAGGAGGGCGGGGAAGTTATAGTGGAGCCTACGGAGAGGGGACTGGTGATAATGCCCAAGAAAAGTAAGGAGGAGCTGATAAAAGAACTCCTGGAATGGAAGCACAAGAGAGCAAAGGGGAAGCCCGCCAAACTCGGGGATCTCAAAGGGGTGAGCCTCGAAGACGAGTTCGACGAGGCCTGGGGGATTGAAGAATGAAGCTTTTCATTGACGCGAACCTGCTTGTGTATCTGCTAACAAAAACCCCCGATGAAGCAAAAAGGCTCGTGGAATTCTACGCGGATCTCGTGGAGAAACATGCCCTCTACACCAACCCTCTGGTGCTCGACGAGACCATCCACGTGTCGAAAAAGAAGTACAAAGTCCCCTATGATACCTCCATCCAGTTCATAGACGAAAAAGTTCTTCCATACGTCAACGTCCTCCCGCTGACTGTCCTCGATTACCTCACGGCCAAAGAGCTCATCCTCAAGTACAGCCTCCGTCCCTCGGATGCCCTCCACGCCGCCACGATTCAGAACAACGGCCTTCAGGCGATTGTGAGTGAGGATGAAGATTTTGATAAACTCCCCATTAAAAGGCTCTGGCTGGAGGTTTGAGGTATGGAACTCTACAGAGCTAAATTCGGCACTCCAGAGAGGGGGTGGGTGGTTCTCGTCCACGGCCTCGGCGAGCACAGCGGGCGCTACGGGAAGCTCATAGAACTCCTCAACGGTGCAGGCTTTGGAGTTTACGCCTTCGACTGGCCCGGACACGGAAAGAGCCCCGGCAAGAGGGGACACACGAGTGTCGAAGAGGCTATGAAAATAATTGATTCCATAATTGAAGAATTAGGTGAAAAGCCCTTCCTCTTCGGACACAGCCTCGGCGGTCTGACAGTTATCAGGTACGCAGAGACTAGGCCGGATAAGATAATGGGCGTCGTCGCTTCATCCCCAGCCCTGGCCAAAAGCCCCAAAACGCCGAGCTTCATGGTGGCCCTCGCCAAAGTCCTGGGGAGGATAACCCCCGGACTGAGCCTCTCCAACGGCCTCGACCCGAAGCTCCTCTCAAGAAACCCCGACGCCGTGAAGCGCTACATCGAAGACCCCCTCGTCCACGACAGAATCTCTGGGAAGCTCGGCATGAGCGTCTTCGACAACATGGAGAGGGCGCACAAAGAGGCAGAGAGAATTAAGGCTCCAGTTCTCCTTCTCGTGGGCACGGCCGATATTATAACACCACCGGAGGGCTCAAGGAGGCTCTTCGAAGAGCTTAAAGTGAAGGACAAAACGATCATGGAGTTTAAGGGTGCGTACCACGAAATCTTTGAGGACCCTGAATGGGGCGAGGAGTTCCACAGGGCGATAGTGGAGTGGCTCGTGTCGCATTCCAGGGGAGATTTGGAATGGGCGTCAGCAGAAAGGGCATCTTCCATTATGGGGGACTGATCCCCCTCCTCACACTCCCGTGGCTCGGGACGACGTGGGTTATCTTCACGGTTCTCGCGGTGGTGCACCGCTTCCGGGAGAGGGTGTGGAGACTCTATCGGAAATACGGAGGCAATTTTAAAGCGTATCTGCTCGTTGGCATGGCATCCGCCTACCTGGTGGAAGTGCTTGCCGTAATTGACAACCTCAAACTTCCTCCTGAAGAGAGAATACTCCTCAACCCCGACCCGCTGACAGACCTGTACCTGGCCTTTGCCTACTATTTCCCCTTCGCCCTCTACTGGGGGCTGGCAGTGAGGCGGTACGACTACTCCTGGCGGGAGGTTTTCCTGATAGGCGGGGCAATCGGCATCCTAATGGAGCAGATGGGGGCGGTCTTTCTCTCGTTCAACCCGGTGGCGTGGCTCTACGTTCTCCTCGTCTACGGCTCCTACAAAGCCATTCCAGTACTCGTGGCGGAGGACTGCCTGAGGAAAAGGGAGAGGAGACAGATTGGGATGTGGAAGAAGCTCGTCCTCGGTCTCCTGGTTGAGTTCGCGGCATTCGTCTCGGCCGGGGCGTTGCTGTGGGTTTTTGGAATCGCTCTGTAGTATGAAAGCCAGCACTTATCACAACCCTTTTATCGAGCGAGGTAGAAGGAATCCATTGGGAGGCTCGACTTAGGGCAGATAGCGGCACGCAATCCCGGGTGGCTTCGATGCTCCTCGACACTTTTCCCAGGTTCCTTGAGGAGTGGGACGGAAGCGTAGACAGCTGGCTTCGGTATATTCGAGAATATCCTAAGCTATTTGAGAAAATAAAGTGGGACTACGAGCGCTACAAAATGGACTGGAGGGAGTTCACACAGGTACCCTCAAAACGAAACGTGGAGGAACTCGTCCTTGCCCACGAAAACCTGCTTGAGGTCCTTCCAAGGGTGGAAAACCAGATTGAGGGGATTTTTGGTATCAAACCGGAGGACTACAACGTGGTTATCTACGTAGGCCTCGAAAACGGTGCCGGCTGGGTGAGCGAATTCCTTGGAAAGCCCTCCGTCCTGTTCGGCCTTGAGGCGATAGCGGAGCTTGGCTGGTACGAGAGGTTCGAGGGGCTGGTAGCTCACGAGCTCGGCCACGTGGTTCACTGGCTCATAAGGGGGGAGAACATAGAGGAACGTGAGAACGAACCCGCGATGTGGCTCTACACCGAGGGCTTTGCCCAGCGGGTTGAGGACTCCGTGACCGGAAGGCCCTGGCACCTAGAGGAGGAAGGGTGGTTCGAGTGGTGTGAGGAGAACGAGGGGCTTCTGAAGAGGGAATTCCTCAGGAGGATTGAGGAGAACGAACCCCTGAACCCGTTTTTCGGCTCATGGTACACGCTCTTCGGGAGGCAGTTCACCGGCTACTACCTCGGTTACGCCTTCATACGCTGGCTTGAGGGTTTTTACCCCACCGAAAAAATCGCAAAGCTCGAAAGGGGTGAAATCATGGACGCCATTCTCCGCTTCCTGGGGCAACGGGGAGATGCTGGACATGAGGAAACTCGTCCTTGAGGCCTATGAGCTTAAGTTCATGAGACGGCTATTCACGGTATTCCTCGTTCTTTTCGTCTCCATGGTCACACTGATGCTCCTTAACCTCGCGAGGGGAGGGGCCCCGAGAGAGGCTTTCACGGGGATTCTGATATACGTCATCTTCGCGGCCATTGTAACTGCCCTGATGGTCTTCTCGCTTAGGAAGATGGGGGAGGGCCCCAAAAAGGCCGCCCGGCTGGCCGGGGAGACCATGCTCGAGGGAAACCGCCTCGTGTTTCCGGCGGAACTCGAGTTCGAATACGGAAGGGTCGTCCTCATCGATCATCCAAAACGGCGGCGGCCGGACCGGGGATTCAAAGCCCTGGGAATGGCGAAGGCCTCAGTCATCGAGTTCCAGGATCAGGAGTTCAAGATCGTGGCCAGGGGAGAGGAGGGGTTTGCGAGCCTTCCCGCGATACGGGTGATAACAAAGCCCTACGAAAGGGTTGTCCTCCTATTCCTAACCGACAGGGGGCGTGTGGTCGGCAAAAGGCTCATCGCCGGCACGGAGGATGGGCTGGATGTTGAAGTGGAGGGGAGAGGCAGGGAGCTGGTTGGGAAGTTCTACCGCCTCAGGGAGGGGAGAAAGATCAATGTGCTCATTAACATCCCGGAGAATCCAAGCGTCAGCGTGAAGGTTGCGGACTCCTCGAGCCCGGAGTTTCGGTATTCAATGCTCCCCTACGAAAAGACCGTGGTGTTCTGCCCCTCGGGGGGTCTGAGCGTGGGAAACCTAACGAGAAGCCTCGGCTACTCCTTCCTGGTCCTCGGGCACGGGGAGTTCCTCCTGAAGTTCACACTCCCAGGGCCAAGGGGGAAGGAGCTGGGGGCCTATAAGTTTGAGGTCGTGCTCGGTGAGAAAGAGGGCTGGTAGCTTTGGGGACTAAAACTTCACTCTCTCAACGCGGTAGTAAACAACGTCGTTGTCCTCGTCAACAACGGCCATCACCATGTTTTTCCTAACGCCGTGGGCGACCCTGACGCGCGCGGTGAGGTCGTTGGGCACCATTTTTTTATTCTCCCCCACGACCCACACGAGCCAGTCAGCGTGCTCCTCCATTCCCCTCCGGTAAACGCGGAAGTGCGAGCCGTACTTGAGGGCCGTCTTCACGATGTAGCCCCTCTTCCTCAAATCCCTGTAAACCAGGAACTTCAGATCAAAGCCCTCGTCCTTCTTCCTCGCGAGGTCGAAGAGCTCCCTCAGCGAGAGCTCCCTATCGCCGTCGAAAACCCGTATCTTTCCCCACTCCATTAGGTACGCCGCCTCGATGAGCGAGAGGAACAGCTTGCCCTCAATGACCTCTCCAAAGTAGCGCTTATTGTAGAACTGGTTTATGGCCTTCTCCCTCTCCGAGAAGACCCTCTCACCGCTGAGATAGAACGCTATGGGTTCCTTCATGAGTCCTGCCCCCAGTCGTCCCTCCTTAGCACCATGTAGTAGGCGTCCTCGCCGTCCGAGTAGTATGCCTTCACCCTCTTGAGCACACGGAAGCCAAGCTTCAGGTACAGGTTTATAGCCCTTTCGTTGCTCACCCTGACCTCAAGGCCTATGTACTTCGCGCCAAGGCCGAAGAGACGCTCTATCACCTCAACCATGAGGGCCTTGCCTATGCCATTCCCCCTGTACTCCGGGTCAACCGCTATGCTCATTATGTGGCCCTCAAGGTCGGGCCTCAGGTAGCCCATGACGTAGCCGACCACCTTGCCAGCATACTCCGCGACGAGGAAGGTCTGGGGGTTGTTCTCGAGAAAGACTATGAAAATCCCGCGGGGGTACTTCTCCCTGAACGAGGAGTGCTCTATCCTCATTATGTCGGGCAGGTCAAAGAGCTTGGCCGAGCGGATTGCCACGAGGCCAATGGGAACCCTCTTTGGAAGGGGCAAATCCCTGGACGATATGCTCATGTTTTAGATTTCCGCCGGGAAATTTATAATGTTATTGGCGCCCGCTTTGAGAGGTTACTCAGCAAAAAAGTTTTAAAAAACGCATACCAGTGGTTAACATGCGCGATCTCCGGGAGCTCTCGCAGGAGGAAATCGAGGGGATCCAGAGGCATGTACTAAGCCTTAGAGACGAAGGGCTTAGCTACTCCCACATTGTTCGGAAAATTGCCGAAGAGCGCAATGTGAGGATTTCCAAAGCCACTGTTCTGCGCTGGTGCAAAGGGACGCACAACACATTCAACAGAACGAAAAGGGTTAATCTGAAACCTTCAGCGCCGTTGGCCTACATTATAGGAACCTACCTAGGAGACGCCACCGCCGTGGAGAAAAGCAACTACCGCTACGCGATAAGGCTCAAGGTCGTTGACAGGGAGTTCGCAGAGGCCTTTGCCGGAGCGTTGAGCGAAATCGGCCTCAGTCCATCACTCGGCTTTGAGAGAAACACCGGAAGAAGTAATAGGTGGTACGTTGAAGCCTACGGAAAGGGTCTCTTCAACTTCCTGAGAGGGCCTGAGGATAGGCTTTTTGAGGTTGCAAAGGCGTACCCGAGGGAGTTTTTGAGGGGGTTCTTTGACAGCGAGGGAAGTGCGATTGTTTCTAATGGGAGAGCCCGTGTTGAGGCATGCAACTACGATTTAGAAGTCATAAAACTCTGCAGAGAGCTGCTTAGTGAATTGGGGATACTTTCGAGGATTTACAGAACAAAACACAAAGGACAATCCGTGATAATACACGGGAAACAATATCACTACACCTCAGACCTATTCACACTTATGATAAACCAGAAAGACAGTGTGTACAGGTACATGAGAGAAGTAGGATTCACTATTCGCAGAAAACAGAACAAACTGTTAGCTCATTTTAAGTTGTTGTAACAGAGAACGACGATATCATGGGACAATGGAACAAAAGGCTTATAGCGGGGGGAGGATTTGAACCTCCGACCTCCGGGTTATGAGCCCGGCGGGCACTCCTAGCTGCCCCACCCCGCTGCTCGACCCGATACATACTACCCCACGTCGGCTTTATAAGTGTTGCGGTGGTATGCTTTTATACCTTCCCTCCCCAGATAGCCACGGTGGTGACATGTACCTCACGAAGGAAGAGGAACTTATTCTGGTGGGCGAGTACGGCTACGCACTCCAGAAGGCGATGGAGATACTGGTCGCGCTTGGCGACATATATGGAGCTGATCGGCTCATACCTATCAAGAGCGCCCAGGTGGCTGGAGTTTCCTACAAGAACATTGGCAAAGCTGGCGTCGAGTTCCTGAGGGACTTCGTGGATGCCGGGGCGAAGGTGAGCGTTTACACGACATTGAATCCAGCTGGAATCGGGGACGATGACTTCATGGAGAGGCAGAGGGAAGTGCTCGAACTGTACCGCGCCATGGGCATCGAGGTCACCTCGACCTGCACCCCCTACTACGGCGCCAACCTTCCCAAGTTCGGTGATCACGTAGCGTGGAGCGAGAGCTCCGCCGTGGTTTTCGCGAACTCCATAATAGGGGCCAGAACCAACAGGGAGGGCGGCCCATCAAGCTTGGCTGCCGCTATAGTGGGGAAAACACCCAACTACGGCCTCCATCTTGATGAAAACCGGAAGGCCACTGTTATCGTGGACGTTCGAGCGAAGGTGGAGAGCTTCGTGGACTACGCGGCCCTTGGCTACCACCTTGGAAGGGCCCTTGGAAACGACGTGCCCTACCTAAAAGGGTTGAAGCCGGAGAGCACCGACTTCCTCAAGGAGATGGGAGCTGCTATGGCCGCGAGCGGGTCGGTAGCGCTCTACCACGTCGAGGGTGAGACACCTGAGTACAAGGAAGCGATAGCCGGTGAGCTTGAAACGATAACGGTTGAGGATTCCGACATAAAGGCGGTGAAGGAGCAGTTCTCAGATGGATGGAGCGAGATAGACATGATCCTAATTGGCTGTCCCCACGCCTCCCTGCCAGAGGTGAAAGAAATTGCGGAGCTCCTCAAAATGCGCGGAAGGCCGCTCAGGATACCGCTCTTCATAACGGCGAGCAGGGCCGTTAAGGCTTTAGCGGATGCGCTCGGCTACACCGAAACCATAGAGCGCTACAACGGGAAGATAATAGCAGATTCCTGCTTCGTGGTTTCACCCATAAAGGGCTGGTACAGAGGGATAGCGACCAACAGCGGCAAGTCAGCGTTCTACTTCCGCTCGTTCGGCTTCAGCGTGAGGCTCGACGAGGCGGAGAACCTGATAAAGGAGGCCCCGTGAGGTGAGAGGATGAGGCTCAAGGGAAGGAAAGTGGTCGGCGGGAGGGTTGATGGCGAGCTCATCGTGTCCCAAAAGCCCCTCTCCTTCCTTGGAGGGGTTGACCCCGATACCGGAATCGTTACCGACGCGGAGAGCGACATAAGGGGGCAGAGTGTGGCGGGGAAGATACTCGCCTTCCCCCGCGGCAAAGGATCAACAGTTGGCTCCTACGTCATCTACGCCCTCAAAAAGAACGGGAAGGCACCGAAGGCCATAATCGTCGAGGAGGCGGAAACCATAGTGGCAACCGGTGCAATAATCGCGAACATTCCAATGGTGCAGGGGATAGACGTCTCGAAACTCCGGAGCGGCGCGAGGGTGAAGGTTGATGGAGAAACCGGGGAGGTAGTGGTGGAGGACGAATAACCTTTAAACCCTCCCCACAAATTATTACAAGGTGAAAAAATGCCGAAGGGAATCTATGAGTGCATAAACTGCGGGCATCGAGAGGTTCGCGACTCAAGTGAGGTTCTCATAGAGAACGCGTGCCCCGAGTGCGGGGGTGACCTTCTCCTCGTCGGCTTCGAGGTCAAGCCCGTTGAGGAAGCAAAGCCCGTTGACGAACGCCTTGAGGGGCTTCTCCAGAGCTTCTACACGCTCGGGGAGATGAAACAGGCTGGAGAGGTAACGGCCTTTGAGGTTCTCGATGTTCACGAGCCCAACTTCGAGAGGGTTCTGGAGGCACTCGAGCCCCTCGGCTACTGGGCGGCCCTCAAGAAGCGCGAGGGAAAGGTGGTTCTCTACGTGTTCTCCGCGCAGGAGAGCAAGGAGAGCAACCCCTACGTGGGCATAGCGCTCTTCATCCTCACTCTCCTCAGCACGATAATGGCCGGTTACTACCTGTCCCTCGGCTACATAAGCTTCCTCAATGAGTACAGCCTCCCGGGAGTTAGAAACATCTGGATAAACGCGCTCGCCTTTTCTATAAGCGTTCTCGCCATCCTCGGCACCCACGAGATGGGCCACAAGATAGCGGCCACTCTCCACGGCGTAAAGTCCACTTTCCCGTACTTCATACCCTTCCCGAACATCCTCGGCACGCTGGGAGCTGTAATAAGGGTTAAATCGCCAATCCCCACGAGGAACGCCGCCATTGACCTCGGGGTCAGCGGGCCCATAGCGGGCTTTATAGTTGCCGTCCCCGTCCTCATAATAGGTCTCCGCCTCTCCGTGGCCCTGCCTGCGAGCGCGGTAAAACCGGTCGAGGGTGGAATAATCTTCGGCAACAGTCTGATAATGACCCTCATAGAGACATATATCCTGAAAATCCCGGAGGACTATGTCATAAACCTCCACCCCGTGGCGATAGCGGGCTGGGTGGGGATACTCGTCACGTTCCTCAACCTAATTCCAGCTGCCCAGCTCGACGGTGGCCACGTGGCAAGGGCGTTTCTTGGGGAAAAGGCACACACCTACGCCACAATGGGTGTGGGCTTTCTCCTGATACTCATGAGCTACTTCTGGGTGGGCTGGGCCCTCTGGGGGTTCATAGTGCTCCTCATGGGCCGCGTCGGCAACCCCGGTGCCCTCGACGAGGTGTCCCCAATATCGGGGAGGAGAATAGTCCTGGCATTAGCAGTGCTCCTCATATTCCTCCTATCCGCCACCCCTGCACCGCTGAGCACGACGTGAGGGTGGATATTTTTCAATCTTTTCTATGCTCCTTTAGAATTTGCTCAATGTCGTAGTATATGGAGTCCCTGGACACGTTGAACATCCTGGCGATTTCCGAGATGTTGAGAGCCTTTGGATTGTACTGGAAAAGCTTCAGGGCCTTCGCAAGCAGCTCACGCCTTTCTTTGATTCCGAACTCCCTCAGCTCAACTTTCTCCAGGGGAGCGTTGTATACTACGAGGCCAACGGCGTAAGTTCTCCTCGTGACGGGCGTCGTGTACGTTCCAAAGGTGAAGTCCACGACTTCGTAATGGGGCTTCATGCGCGAGTTAATGGCCTCTTGGAGCTGTTTTATGGCCTCCTCCCTGTTTCTGCCCACTGAATAATCCACGATTATGCCCTTGTCCATTGTGATACTTTTATCCAGGAGAAGGGCTACCCTTATCTCCATAAACGCTCCGAAACTCAGGTCCACCTTCGCCCTGCTGATTTTACCTCCTCTCCTACCGAGTTTTTCCATTGAATTTTTTCTAATTCCCATTACACAATCTTCAACATTCGCCGATTCCGATTGGATTATCACCAGCTCCATGGAATCACCCTTGGCAATACCGCATAATGGGTATAAATCACTCAAAATTGAGGAGAAAGTTATATATAACAATTTTGCACTAAAGTAACATGACAATTGCCGTTCGGAGGTGTTAGAATGAAGAGGAAAGCGCAGGGAGCAATTGAGTATCTGTTTATGATTGCGGCCGCCCTTATTATCGTGGCCGTCGTGATAAGGTACCTTAGGAGTACTGGTAGTGCCGCTGGAGGACAGGCTGAGCAGACCGTAAGCGATATTGGAAGCCAGATCTCGGGTGCCATAAGCAGCGAAATTGCAAACGCAACAGGCTAAATTCACCTTGGCCATATTTCTTCTTTTATGTAAGGGTGTTTGAAATGAAGCGATTTGCTCAGGGCAGCGTTGAGTACCTGTTCCTTCTGGGGGCAACGATAGTAATAATCCTCGTGGTTGTTGGTTACATCGCCACATTCTCCCACAACATGGCCAACAGTACAGCAGAGACCAACAATCAAAACGTAAAGAACGTTATGGACAAGATTGCCAACATATCAAGTGAAGAAATTAATGGGTGAGTTTTAGGATTATCTCCTTCCCGAATAGCCTCGCTTTTTTATCGTTTACTCTTTTTATTTCCTCAATGCCGGATATGTAAAGGCTGAATTTCGGGTGTAAAATGACCGCCTCCCCGTTTTCGAGGGTTTGCACCACGATGCCATCATTAAATTCAAGGGTTATGCTCATATCATTTGGGATGACAATCAATATCTCGTCTGGTACCTGCTTTAACTGATAGGTTGCACTCCCGTTTTCAGACCACTGCCTCACGGTGTAGGAGGAGCCTTCCCAGCTTAGCATGGTTTTCGTGTTAAACTCAGTGGTGTTGTTAAAGGCATGAATATACGCAACCTCCGTGCTGTCTACGAGCAGTGCTACCTCTCCATGGGAGCTCGTGACGCTGAGGTTGCGAGAATCGTTGCTCATCCAATATAGCTCCAAAACGTTCCCATTCTCGTATGACTCCGCAAAAGCGAGGGTGAAGTTCATCCTCGCGGTTCTTATCAGGGAGTCGTAGTTCCTCTTCAGCGTTGTGTCCCTATCTTTTATGGTGTACATCCACGTGCTGAATACGATGTACGAAACGTTATGTTTGGACAGATAGTGGAGTAATCCCGTGGAGTTCTCCCTGGCAAGGTAGAAAACTCCAAAGTTGTCCAGCATGTACGGGGGCGTCTTAAGTCCCAGGTAGTACGCGTTCATGGGGTTAACTGAATAATACGTCTCCCCATCCAATCCCTCACGTTTTATGTAATCCTCAAGGTCATCCCGAAGCTCCCTTGAGTGAACGGCCCACCCCAGCCTCAGCTTGCCGGCGGGGTAGTTCACGGCCACGCCGTAGTTTATCATCCCAAGGAACACTATCCCCACGACCACCAGGGATACCGCTTTTTTCACCTCCAGCACACCCCCCCAGATGGCATCGAGGAGGAGCAGGTACCCTACGAGCACAAGAGGATACAAAAAGCGCATGTTTGGAAGGACCGGAGCCACGAAGAAGTATATCGCAATGTTCATCAGCGCTAGATTCCTTAAATATGCGTTAAGACGAACTTTTCCCCTCGAGGAGACAAAAAAGTATGCCAGCAGGAGGAATAAGAGGGGGGTATAGGAATACAAAAATTCCGGTTCCCTATCCTTTAGTGCAGTCAAGAAATTATTTAACAATTCAAAGAGAGTTATTATCGGCAGGTAGCGCCCTCCTTGGGCAATGTACGTCTGGTTAAAGTAGTCAAAGCCAACAAACAATCCCAAAGGTATCTCTATAACAGCCTTTCCGGCCACCGCCACAAGTCCCAGCTTGACTGCAGTCCTCCACTCCCCAAGAATCATGGAAATGGCGTGGGCAATTTTCCTGACGTAGCTTGCATTGAACACGTAAACCGTTAGCGTCCCCCAAAGGATGAGCATAAGCGCTACCGCAAACTTCTGACCCACTATGGTTATTGATGAAATTCCAGGCACAATAATTAGGAGTCTCGTGAGGTTGGTGGGATAAAACATCACCGCGGATATCGAGACCAGAGTCATCGCGAGGTATGCCATTAGTACTACCGTGCCCTGCTTTCTGTTGAACACAACGTTTGCCGCATCCGTTAGGTAATCCCACAATTCATCTCTCCTTGAAAACAGTATTGTCATGTAGAGGGCCAAGAGGTAGGGAAGTATTGTAAATTTCGATGTACTACCAACGGCGGCGGCGAAAACGGAAATGTAAGCGTGCTTAAACTCCCCAGTCTTAAAGTACCTAACAAAGTAATACATTGAGAGGAGGGCAAACAGCTCTATTGATGTCTCATGGTAAACCACGGTGTTCATGTGCACCATGAGCGGGTCGAGGGCAAGCAGAGTGCTGAACGCAACCCCAAGTTTCCAGTCTCTGAGCTCCCTTCCAACCAGATAAGCTACAAAGAGCGCCAGGAGCCCAAGAAAGAAGGAGAGTGCCCTTCCAACAATGTATGTATCCCCAAAGATTCTCATCCAGAGGGCCAGGAGGTAATAATACAGGGGAGGGTGGACGGCGTAAATGTCGCGGTACGGAAGGATTCCGTGATTGATGAAACGGGCGATCATAAGATAGGTTCCCTCATCGTAGTCCATGTACTCGTTCATTGGGACAAGTAGGGGCAACCTCGTAACGATGTAAAGGAGCACCGGGAAAGTAAGTAGAATGAACCTCTTCCTCTTCATGTTCCTCAACCCGTGATGAGCTTTATGTAGCGTACCCCAAGCGCTTCGTTCTCCTTGAGTTCAACTTCAATGGTTAAAAAGTTAAGCTCGCCCGGGAGCAGCCTATGGTTCAGTTCAACCCACTGCGGGGTGTACTCCTTACGGGATAGGAACTCCCCGGCGGGCTCCCCATTAACGTAAAACCTCACCCTTTTCCCCGCGGGCAAAGAAAGCAAAAGTTTGATCCCCGTGTAATTTCCAGTGGGCACGAATGCAATCGTGGAGTTCCTGGAAATCGTCACAATGTATGGAGTACCTTTGATCCGGGCTTTTCTCGTCGCGTAATTCCTTAAAACCCATCCATAGACGAAGTACCTCTCGCTCTCATCCTTGGAACAGTCAATGGTGTCGTTTACCCCAAAGTAATCACGAACGAATTTTATATTCTCCCGTGGGTCGTGGGAGGATACATCAAAGAGCCACAGCCCGCTGTTGAAATAGACAAGCCTGTACCGTTTGTAAAACTCCTCAACGTTGAGTGGGTAAGGATCTATCTCAGCGGTTCCCCTCGTATCAACGTATAGATAGCGGGCGAGGTTGCCCTCCAAGAGGCTGCGGTATCTCTCGGGATTGAGTCCACTGTTGCTGGCGAGACAGACAATGGGAGTGTCCATAAGAATTGGAAGCCATCTCCCCGAGTCAAAGACGCAGGCGGTGGCCACGGGGGTTGTCCCGACATAATTACTAACCGCCTTAAGGGCGGAGACAACGTTCTCGTCAAGGATGTAAGATGACTCACTCGCCATGTGCTCGATGGAGAGTGGATATACCGCGGGCGCTAGGGATAGTAGCAGGACAACCGCTACCACTATACCTGACCCACGGGTGAAAACACCCTTAACGCGGCTTAGGATGAAAGAAACGATGTAGCAAACGCCCACCCCCTCAAATATGGGGATTATAGGTGTCAAGAGTATAAAAGTTCGCTCAGAGTTCCATATTGCAGAGTAGTAAGGAATAGGGAACCTCCAGTAGATTTTATTCAAGATTAGGAAAAATATGAACAACAAGGTTGATGTCAGAGGCAGCAGCCTGTTATGGGTTGCTATTGAGAGAAGAAGGGCCATACCAAACCCAAAGCCCAGCAACAGCTGTCCGTTGTCAAAAAATGTGAACCGGAGGATGTTCATTAGAAATTCTACATTGTCCTTATTAGCATAAATGGAATTGATTTTTATACCGTTCTGCATGTAAGCTTGGGCGCGTGGTGTAGAGAGGTAGTAAAACCCCGCACTCACGAGTAGCTGGACCAGAAAAACCCAAAACGCCCTGCGTTCCTTCCTTTTGGAGAGCATGTAAAACCCCGCAAAAGCCTGAAAGATCATGTACTGGTACGGGTGAACGAGCAACATAACGGTGGACACCACCGTTGCTGTCGAAATGTACTTGACATCCCCCACATCCATGGCACGGACGTACAGGAAAAGCGCGAACAGAAAAAACATATAGTTGGTAAACGCGGGTAAAAGGGCATACTGAACAAAATAATAGTAGAGAGCTGAGAAGGGAGTTATTAACGCGGCATAAAGCGCCGCATCCTTCCCGAGAAGGGCCTTGGCGGCAAGGTACGTGGCTACGGGGAAATAGGCCCACTCAAAGAGGCGCAGGTAGTTCATCGCGAATATTATATTGCCCGGATTGCCGGCTGAGAGCCAGGCCACCAAAGAGTGGTAACCCGAGGGATAAGTGGTTATGGAGGAACTGAAATACGGAGGAACACTCTGGAAATACAGCGAACCCGTGTCAAGTATCATCCTGACCTTTGAGGCATGGAACCACGTATCCGGAGCCCTGTAATCGGGGAGAAGAAAGTAGAACCGCTTCACCGCAAATTCCATCAGAACGACCGTTGCGAGCACAAAGGCAACTTTACGGTCAAAATCAAACTTGAGGGAGTGTTTTTCAAATAGCACCATGAGAATACCGGATAGGATGGCCAATATGTCCAGATATTTCAGGGGAATCCCAAGAAAACTGAGGAGATATGAGGCGATGATGATGTAGGAGGCACCAAGGGCCGGAGAAATCAATAGACCCTCCTCAGGTTCCTCAAAGATTCGAGAAGCGAGGACAATGCCCAGTACAAACATTAACCCTAACATCCCCAGGGGGGTACGAACAAAATACAGAACAAGAAAGAGCCCCGCGAAAAGGGCCTTCCTCTTCGTTAGCTGCGCCCATCCCACCTTTGCAGGAACCATCAAAAGTCCTCCCTCGTGATACTCAAGTTTCGGGAGTTTCGAGCTCAGTCCCCACTTCTCTTCACCGGTCAGCGCAATTCGCTCTCATCATCGCCCATAATTCAAGAATAAAGTTAAGGAGCTTAATGGAGCTTGTACCTCAGGAAGGCTCCAAGCCCTCCGAAGGCCTTGTAGAACTGCTGTCCCTCCTCCGTATCAAGGGATATTATCTCCACGTTGGCACCGCTCTCCTCGGCCATCTTTATGAGCTCTTCTGCAACCTCCCACTTCTCGAAGCTCAGGTTCTGGCTGCCGCACTTGGGGCATGCCTGATAGCTCTTCCTGAAGGCATCGAAGTCGCTCTCGTGTATCGTCTTGAGCTCCTCCCAGCCGCAGGCGTTGCAGTGCACTTTCGCCCTTATCAGGTCGTATCCCTCGCTTATGAGGAGAGTGTCAACGGCCCCGAGCATGAGGGCGTGCCTTATCTCCTTCTCACCGTAGGTTATCATCCCCGTGTCCTTGGCGAGGTGCCTGAAGAAATCCTGAATGAGCTTCCTCTCCTTAACGGCTTCATGCTCCTTGAGGATGTCACTGGCCTTCTCAACGAGCTCCCTCAGCCCGTACTCGCCGCTGTAGCTTATGTCCACGACCCCGAGTATCTTCTTCTTGAGCTCGTGGTGGAGGTAGTCGCCCTCAAGGAAGTCCTCCTTGGTGGGACCGGGCCCGCCGATGATTATTCCCTTGAGCTCTCCCTTCTCGAGGAGCGGCAGAAAGGCCTCGTTGGCGTGCTCCCCTATGCGCTTCATGAACTCGTGGGTCTCCTGCTCACGGATGCGCTCGTAACGCCTCGCAGACTGACCACCGGCCCTCGTCTTTCCGGGAACCGTTGAGTGCAGATCATCCACGAGCTCTATCTTCTTGCCCCGGAGGATGCCTATGGTCGCGTCGTTCTTCTCGACGGTTATGAGACCGTAGGCGTCCTTAACTCGTAGCATCTCCTCGAGGGGCTCCGTAACGAAGGTCTGGTCACATCGGTAGAGCCTCACGTTGACGGGTTCGGGGGGGATTATGGCGAAAACGCGTATGTCGCTCACTCCCTCCTGCTCGCTCACGTTGCCGACGAAAAGTGCCAGACCGTTCTCAGGGGTCTGCTTGTAGAGCTTGAGGTGCTGCATTGCCCTCTCCAATGCCCCGAGAACGTTCTTTCGCGTTGACTTGCTTTTGATGTTCTGCGCCGTTCCGTATTCCTCGCGGAGCTGCTGCATAACCTTGTTCAGGTCGTAGCCGGCTGGAACGTAGAGGCTCACCAGTTCCGTCGCTCGGCCCCGAATCTTCTTGAGCTCTTCAACCTTCTTTTTAAGTTCATACATCTCAGTTGAGGTATGAGACATGAGCATCACCTCAGAACCATTTTTCTCTCTCAATCACAATAAAAAATGGGGCTTATAAAAGTTTGGCCTAGAAGAGGGACATTAGAATGACGATGAAGACGCCCACAACGCCGCCCACCGCGATTATCAGCAGGTTGGCCAGGGTCAGATCAATGTGCACAATTCCAAGGAAGTTGAGCAGGCCCACGAGGATGAGGCCCACCACCGTGTTCACCGCCAGCCACTTGAGTACCATTAGGGTCAGCTTGGCCACGATGTAGCCAACGAGGATGAGTAGGAGGAGGAAAACAAGCCACTCGAACACCTCACTCGCCTCCGAGGGAGTTCATAACGTCCCTGGCGATTTCACCGAGGGGGACCCACTTGTAGCCCTCAAAGGGCAGTATGACCTTATCCTGAACCTCGATGAGGGGCCTAACGCTCTCAATGGCCTCCCTACCGTTCACGGCCTTGAGCATGATGAGCCCAAAGGCCTTCTGGTTTTTGTCCCCGCTCTCCACGAGTTCTACCGCTCCCCTGAGCACCGCCTCCTTGGGAACGCTCATACCGCTCTCCAGGAGGGCCTTGAGGAACACCATGGCGTTTTCACGGACGTAGGGGTTTTTAGAACTGACCAGTGCAAAGAGCTTTGACACGAAAGAGCTGTCAACCTTCCCACGCAGTGTCTTGGAATCCCTGGATATCACCTCGCTAAGCAGGAGAAGGGCGTCCCCCCTTATTCCCATAACGTTATCATCGAGTAGCTCAATCAGGGCCTCAACCACCTTCCTATCCTTGAGGGCGCTTTCAATTATCTCCCCCATCCTTTCCTCTTCAATCATTTTTCTTACTTTACCCTTCTTCGAGCCAAAGGAAAACAGCCCCATGACCACACCACCTTGTTAGTATCTGGTTTTGGGTTTCAAGGTTAAATTCTTTTGGGTCAACTCATCCAAAAGTTTAAGTCATTTTAGCCCGCATTACATACGGTGGGAAAATGCAGGAGTGGTATCAATCCCGGGCCCTCTATGAGACCATAACGAGTCTCCTCAAGAAGGGACAGTTTGAGATGGCCCTCAAGATGAGCAGGGAAATCCCGGACGACGGCATAAAGGTCACCTCGTACTCGAAGATAGTCATCGAGATGGCTAGGATAGGGATAAACTACGAAGAGGCCCTCAAAGAGGCAATAAACGCCACGATGGCACTCGACGAAGAGGCCAGGGAAAAGGCCCTCATGAGCCTCGCCTTTGAGCTCATGAACCTCGGAAAGTTCGAGGACGCGCTGATGGTCGGGAACATTATACCCGACGTCTCCGGTCAGTCCAAGGTCAAGGCGGAGGTCGCGCTGAAGCTGGCGGAGAATGGAGATTTGTCCAGGGCCCTTGAGCTTATAAACGACATCCTGGACGAGGACGTGAAGACGTGGGCCATGGCGATGCTGAGCAACAAAATGAAAGGCTAAAGGGAGATTATCTCATTCACGAGGCTTATCCTTGAAACGGGGGTCGGGATTGAGTTCGTGACGGCGAGTTCGTCCACTGCACCGCTCACGCGCTCTATGGCCCCCTCGGCGAAGACACCGTGGGTAGCGGCCACGAAAATCTTCTCCGCCCCCATCTCCCTCAGCAGGTTCGCGGCCCTCACCATTGTTCCTCCCGTGCTTATTATGTCGTCCACTATGAGGACGTTCTTTCCGTCAACGTCAACGTCCACGGGCCACATCTGAACCTCCGTCGGGGAAACGCGCTTCTTCTCAAAGTGGCTAAACTCAAGGCCAAGCTCGCGGGCAACGGCCTCAGCCCTTCCAAGGGCGCCCCTGTCGGGGGCAAGAACAAGTCCATCGCCGAGCTTCTCGCGGAAGTAGTCCGCTATGGCCTTAGCCGGTGAGAGGTTCACCGCCTTTCCAGGGAAGTACCTGAGGGTCTCGGGGTTGTGGAGGTCGAAGACGTAGAGCTCATCGTAGTAGAGTCCTATTGCCCTCATCACGGCCCTCACGCTTACCGGCTCGCCCTCCTTCGTGACCCTGTCCTGGCGCGAGTAAGCAAGGTAAGGCACCACCGCCCTGAGCCTCTCAAAGCCCCTCTCCCTGAGGGCGTCACCAAGAAGGAGGAGCTCTATGAGGTGCTCGTTCTGGGGTCTGAACGTGGACTGGACGACGGTAACTTCCTTCCCCTCCCCCGGAACGCGGACGTAGCGCTCCCCGTCCGGAAAGCTCTTTATCTCCGCCTCCAGGAGCTCGACCCTCCCGGCGAATTCCTCACGCATATGATAAGCACCGCTACCTACAACGAACTTCATAGACACCACCGTGTTAAGCATCGCGCGGTGCCTTAAAAGGGTTGCTCACTTGAAGAGCCGTATATCCACCACGATGTGCCAGACACCGGGGGCGTAGCGCTTGATGACCAGCTCGTTGAGCTTCTCCGCCTCGTAGCCGTGCTCCCTCGCTATCCTCCGGAATGTCTCGAAGGGCTCCCCTGGCCTTAAACGCTCGGGAACGGTGTTGTGGTAGTGGATAACCGCCCCGTCCTTCGCTATGCTGAGGGCCTTGGGAATGAACTCGGCCGTTCTGACTACATATCCCATAAGAACCCTGTCTGCGATGTTCTCACCCGGAAAGTCGCGGTTGTCCATGTTGTAGGCCGTCATCCTGTCCTGCACTTTATTGAGCTCGATGTTCTCCACAAGAAATCTAAATGTATACGGGCTCTTCTCTATCGCTATTACTTTCGCTTTTCCGTGGACGGCCATGGGGAGGCTGAGGTGGCCTATCCCCGCGAACATGTCAACTACCAGCTCCCCCGGCTTTGCCACCCTGGCCATTCTCACGCGCTCCTTGACGTTGGCCGGGGAGAACATGACCTTAGCCACGTCGAGCTTGTACTTTATACCGTTCTCGACGTGAA
The DNA here is from genome assembly GCF_000966265.1 of Palaeococcus ferrophilus DSM 13482. Lineage (NCBI taxonomy): Archaea > Methanobacteriati > Methanobacteriota > Thermococci > Thermococcales > Thermococcaceae > Palaeococcus > Palaeococcus ferrophilus. Next base: position 100,856 of record NZ_LANF01000009.1, read on the forward strand.
CCGTCACCGTGTCGTTTCCGTAGAGGAGCTCGTAGTTGGTCTCGCGGAACTCACCTCCAATGCGGCCCTTTCTGAGAACGGACTTGACCTCAAGCACCTCCGCGTAGACCTCCGCAACGCGGTGCTTGTAGGGGTCAAGCTCCGGCCGGAGCGGTAGAATCAGAACGTCCCCTATCCGGACCCAGTGCTTCGGGAGCTTCTCAATCAGCTCCGGCGGGAGCTCGCGGGAGAGAATTTCCCTTATGCGCGGCTTTATGACCCTGGTGCTCTTCATGGTTGAGGCCTCTCGGCGCGGACTTTTAAGGTTTCCCTTTCACTTCAACCTCCTTTGAAGCCGTCGGGCCCCTTAAATACGATAAAGGAGAGTTAGTATCGGTGATGTTTATGGAGAGAAAGAGGGTTTTCGCGGGCCTCGCGCTCGTGCTCGTGGTTATAGCGGCACTGGCATTTCAGGGAGGAAAAGCCTCCCAGCCCTCTGGAAGCGTCGTGCTCTACGATTCAGCCAGGATAGCCGTCGTGGAGAAGAACCTCACGCTCGAGCTGAAGTCGGGCCTCAACGAGGTTCCTCTCGAGGAGGTAGAGGGTCTGGATATCGCGGAGGTAACGCTTATACCCCCGGAAGGGGTCGAGGTTCTCGGGCTCGTGAGCAGGGGAGACAAAAAGGATGCCTTTGAAGCCAGCGTTGGCCAGAGGGTGGAACTCAAGCTGAAGAACGGGGATGTTATAGCGGGCACCCTCATGGGCTACTCGGACGGAAAGCTCGTCATAGAGGGCGAAAGCTACTACCTCGTTGACCCCTCTGAGATAGCATACCTCAAGGTGCCCTCCGCCGGTTCGGACGGGAGAAAGAGCTACGCGGTGGTGAGGGCGAAGGAGGACGGCACCTACACCTTCCGCATTATATACCGCGTCGAGAACATCGGCTGGAGCTCACGCTACAAGCTCTACCTGAGCGATGATGCAATCCTCCAGGGCTACGTTGTGATAGACAACCCCACGAACAAGAGCTTCGAGGATGTGGATGTGCTCCTCGTCTCGGGGGATGTGACCTTCTACAGATCACCCAGATATTACCTCGATATGGCTGTAAAAAGCGCTGGAATGCCCGAGGCTGCCCCTGTGGAGCCCCAGAAGCTTGAGGCTTTCTACCTCTACTCCCTCGGAACGGCGGACATCAACGCCTTCGAGCGGAAGCTCATACCCTACGTCTCCGTGAGGGCACCTGTGGATAGGAGCTATCTCTACGAGAGCTACACGTACTCCGGAAGCGGGGACGTCTACGAGGTCGTCTCCCTCAAGACGGACAGGGTTCTCCCTGCCGGAATCGTGGAGATCTACCGCGAAAACGAGGGTAAAGCTCTCCTCATAGGCGAGCAGTGGATAGATCACACCCCCAAGGGCGACACCCTGAGACTCAGGCTCGGGCGCGACGTTGACCTAAAGGGCACGACGAAGGTGCTCGATGAGAGGCACTACGACAGGGGGGCCTACTACAAGGTGGAGGTCACCGTGGAAAACTTTGGAAGCGAGAGCAGGGATGTCGTTGTAAGGCACTACAAGGGGCGCGGAAAGCTTCTTGAGTCGAGCGTAAGTCCAAGCGAAGAGACCGCTAGCTATGTGGAGTTCATCCTCACGGTGGGGCCGGGGGAGAAGAGGAGCGTCACCTTCGACTACGAGGTGAGCTACTGAGCCTTTACATTTCTATCGGCGGCCTCAGCGAGAAGTCGGTCGTCATCCCTCAGCTCACTCTTGTTCCAATCATCGGCCGCCGTTCTTAGTTTCTCCGACAGGCTTTTAATCGTTCCCCCGAACACGTGATGGGATGAAAGATGCTGCCTGGAAAGGTTCCGCCGGAGAAGCTCAGGGAGATAGTTTTCAACCACCTTGGAGTGGAGGACGAGAGGGTTTTGATAGGGCCGAGCGTTGGGATTGACGCCGCCGCCATAGATTTCGGGGGGAGGGTTTTGATAGCGACGAGCGACCCGATAACGGGTGCCGAAAAGGGCATAGGTTACTACGCGGTGAACGTCAACGCCAACGACGTGGCGACGATGGGAGCCCGACCGAGGTGGTTTCTCGTGACGATTCTCCTGCCCGAGACCGCCGGCGAGGCGCTTTTGAGGGAGATAATGGACGACATACACCGGAGCGCGAGGGAGATTGGCGTGGCCGTGATAGGTGGCCACACGGAGGTAACCGTCGGACTCGAGAGGCCCATCGTCCTTGGAACGATGCTCGGGGAGGTGGAGAAGGGTAGGCTCGTTCACGCCGGAAACGCAAAGCCCGGGGATGCCGTAATACTCACGAAGGGCCTCGCGATAGAGGGGACGGCTATAATAGCCGCCGAGAGGGAGGAAGAGCTCAGGGCGGCATACGGGGACGACTTCGTCGAGAGGGCAAAGTCATTCCTGCGAAAAATAAGCGTCGTGAAGGATGCGATGGTGGCGATGGAGGTTGGTGTTAACGCGATGCACGACCCCACGGAGGGAGGAGTGGCCAACGGCCTCCATGAGATGGCAGAGGCTTCGAACCTCGGCTTTAGGGTGTACGGAGAGAGGTTCCCCATAGCCGAGGAAACGAGGGTTATATGCGAGCACTTCAACCTCGACCCGCTGGCGCTCATAAGCTCGGGGGCCCTCCTGATAGCGGCGCCGCCGGAGAGAGCTAAAAAGGTGGTTGATGCACTCAGGGCGGAGGGCATCACCGCGGAGGTCATAGGCGAGTTCCTAGAGGAGAAAAAGAGGGTTATCGTGGTGGACGGGGAGGAGAGGCCCCTTCCCCAGCCAAAAACTGACGAACTGTGGAAGGTTGTCTGACTACTCTGCCACCGGAAGTGCCTCCCTTTCCCTCTCCTTCCATTCCTCCATGAGCGTCTGGAGGAGCGCGAGGCTCACGGGCCCTATTATCAACCCCTTGAAGCCAAAGGCTATGAGACCCCCGAATATCCCTATGAGGGCCACCACGCCGTTTATTCTAGCGCCCTCACCCACCAGGCGGGGCCTTATGGTTACGTCAGGGATCGGAGATATGAAGACCGCACCGTAGAGCGCGAAGAGGAGCGCGCTGGCGAGGCCAGTGCTGTGATATAGGTAGATCGCACCCGCCAGCCAGAGCACCCACCCACCTATGACCGGGAGCAGCTCGAGTATCACGCAGAGCACTCCAGCGGCTATCGCGGCCGCGGTGTCACCTATCCCAAAGAGCATGAACCCCGCTACGAGGAATATCCCCTTAAGCGTGCTCAGGAGAAACCATGTCCTTAGAAGGGCGCTCAACGTTGATTCGGCCCTCTTTATGAGCGCTTCTCCAAGCTCCCTGTTCTCCGCAGGGATGAGGCGATTGAGCTCGAGGTAGAGGAAGCGGGCGTTCTGGAGTGAGACGAAGAAAACCCCGAGAAACACTATAATCTGGAGAACGAAGAGTGGAACGGAGAGGGAGTAGTTGAGGAGGGAGCTTTGAATTCTCGCGGGGAGGTTCTCCCCCAGGGTAGCCACAACGCTCTGAACCGGACCCGGAAGGTCGGGGCGGTTGATGAAGTCCATGGCGTAAACGATGTAAGTGTAGATGTAGTTGAGCGTGCCCCTCAGCCAGAGCACAACACCCATGAGCAGGAGAATCGAGATAACACCCATCAAGGCGGTTATTAATATCGCGGACTCCCTCTCGCCAGTCTTAAGGGCGAGCCTGTGGTGGACGGGGAGCACTATGTAGGCCACGGCCAGCCCGAAGATGATGGGAGTGAGGAATGGTTCGACGGTTTTCCACACCAAAAAGAGTATAAAAACGGAGAGGGCTATCCAGACGAGTCTCTCACCCTCCATTCTACCACTTCCGGAGATAGGGAGTTATGAGTTCCCTAACGGAGGGCTTGTTGAAGAGGAAGAGTCTCCCCCTCCCCTCGTCGAGTACGAAGTCCCTGCCGAAGGCTATGAGCCCGTCCTTGAGCTTGTATATCTCGCTCCCCTCGAGGGCCTTTTTGACGTGCTCTCTAACCTCCGGAGGGGCCTCTATGTCCTCCAGGGCACCCTCAAGCCTGTTGAGGAGGGAGCGGTTCACGAACTTCGTGCCCCTGAGGGGAAGCTCCTCCCCCTCCACCTCGGAGGCGTCCATGTATATTCCCCAGAACTCCTTGGCGCACTCGAAGGGGTAAACATATTCCGTTCCGTAGTCGGCCCTGTAGAGGTCGAAGATTGCCGCGAGGAGAACCTTCCTTGCGTCGCTCCCGTAGTACTCAATCCTGACGTGAAACCTCCCGTCCTCAAAGCCGTTCTCAAACACCTCAAGCTTCTCCTCGCAGAGCATCCCCTCACCTCCTCAGGTAGGCATCGAGGTAGCGCGGGTCGAGCATGAGGGAGGAGCTCTGGTATATCCCGAAGTCCACCTTTTCCGAATCGTAGAAGATAACCCTCGCGCTCGAAACGTTCATCAGCTCCTCGAGAGCTCTAACGGCATCCTCAAAATCTCCGGTCTCATCAACGAGGACTCCCTCAACGTCCCTGGCGAACCAGCTCCTACCCGTTGCGTACTCCTTCGTGGTGTTCATGTCGAGGTTTCTGCCCTCGCTCACCACGGAGAGGAACTCGTTGTAGTAGGTGTTTATCATGTCCGTTATGATCTTCCTCTCATCAGGCGTCAGGTCCCTCCACTCCGCTCCCATGTCCTTGTAGGGCCCGGTTTTGAAGACGTTCACCTTAATGCCGTTCTGGGCGTAGTTCTGCTCGAGGTCGTAGTGGACGTAGAGGACCCCTATACTCCCCACATCAGCCAGGGGGTCCGCCACTATCTTGTCAGCGGCACAGGAGATGTAATAACCCCCCGAATCGGCCATGGAGGAGGTGTAGGCCACTATGGGGATTCTGTAGGAGAGCTTCTTGAGCTCGGCGTAAATGAGGCGGACGGGCCCGACGTAGCCTCCCGGGCTCTCAACCCAGAGGATAACGCCTCCAACGCTCTCGTTCCGCTCTATCTCCCTTATCTTCGCCACCATGTCCATGGCCGTGTACTCATCAATAGGGCCCACTACGGGGAGAACCACTATCGTCGCGTTGGCCTTCTCCGCCCTTTTCTCCCTTAACTGCTCCTGAAGGTATTCGATTTGCTTCCTGAGCTCCTCGATTTTAAGCTCCAGCTCCGTGTTGTTGGTAACCACGGTAACGTTGGGAATCTGCACCTCGAAGGTCGCATTCCTGGTCTGGTTCAGCATCGCCCTCTGGAGTTCCCCGTTCTGCATGTAGAGAAGCGTGCTTGAAACCACGGAGAGCGCGAGGAGAAGGGTGAGAATAAATGTGAGATACTTCCATACCTCCGACTTATCCACTTACACCACCGTATGAACTAACCCCACATCCTTTTAAAGTTTGGCGAGTAGGTGCGACCATGGGGTACATGGCGAAGGTTGAAGACGTCAGCTTCAGGTACGCTGGGGCCAGGGATTACGCCCTCAAAGATGTCTCCCTTGAGGTCAGGGAGGGCGAGTTTCTGGGAATCCTCGGGGCGAGCGGGAGCGGCAAATCAACGCTGTGCCTCCTCTTCAACGGCATAATCCCCCACTCCATAGGAGGCGAGTTCGAGGGCAACGTCTACGTTAAGGGGAAGAATACGAGGGAGGCGAGCGTGGCGGAGCTCTCCACGATTGTCGGTCTCGTCCTCCAGAACCCCGATGCGCAGCTCTTCAACATGACGGTGGAGGAGGAGGTGGCCTTCGCTCTCGAGAACTTCGGTCTGGACAGGGAGGAGATGAGGAAGCGCATATCGTGGGCCCTCAAACTGGCGGGCCTCGAGGGACTTGAAAAGGAGTTTCCCCCCAACCTCAGCGGCGGTCAGAAACAGCGGCTCGCCATAGCGAGCGTCATAGCAATGAAACCGGAGATGCTCGTTCTCGATGAGCCGACGTCTCAACTCGACCCACTCGGCAGGGAGCAGGTTCTCAGCCTCGTAACGCTCCTCAACAAGGAGAAGGGGCTCACCGTCGTCATGGTGGAGCACAACACCGATTACCTCCTGAACTTCGCGGACAGGGTGGTTGTGGTTGATAAAGGCGAGATTATCCTTGAGGGAAGGCCGAGGGAGGTGTTTGAGGAGGTGGAGCTCCTCGAGAGGCTCGGGGTGAAGCTGCCCGCGAGCGTGAAGATAGGGAGCACCCTTAAGGAGTGGAGGCTTTCCAAGAAGGCCGCGCTTAACGAGAAGGAACTCCTGGCCCTCCTCAACGAGCTGATGGGATAAATGGACCGGATTGGAAAGAGCCGGCCTTCCGCGAGAGCGTCCCGTGCTCCATACGAAAGAGTTATAAAGCCTCCTCCCCGTTATGATTGTGAACTGTCTGTCTTTGATTGTTTAGGAGGGAAGAAAAATGGCGGAAAGACCACTCGATGTCATCCACAAGTCACTTGAGAAGGACGTGCTCGTTGTCCTCAAGAGGGGACTCGAAGTGAGGGGCACGCTCAAGGGTTATGACATTCACCTTAACCTCGTGCTGGCGAACGCCCAGGTACTCGACAACGGCGAGGTCGTCAAGAGCTACGGGCGTGTCGTTATAAGGGGAGACAACGTCCTCGCGATATCCCCCGTCGAATACGACCTCGAGTGAGGTGAAGGCTCATGGGAAGCGGAACGGCACCGATGGGACAGAGAAACAAGAAGGAGACTCACATAAGGTGCAGGCGCTGCGGTAGGAAAGCTTTCAACAGGAGAAAGGGCTACTGTGCTGCCTGCGGCTTCGGAAGGAGCAGCAGGATGAGGAAGTACAGCTGGTCGAGAAAGCACCGCAAGTGATTCCTTTTTGTTTCTCCTTTTCTAAACTCCCTTTAGGACATTCTTATCGGCCCACCGTAAACTTTGCTAACCACTAAAACTTAACGGTAGGTCACTTATCGTTAACTTCACGGACTTTACGGTACTTAACGGTAGATGGCAACGTATCTCCTCTGGGCTCCCCTCCCGATTGGACGTACAAGCCCCATTGCTTCGAGCTTTTCGAGCCGTTTTAAGACCGCGGGTTTTGAAAGCTTCACGTAGCTTGAGATTTCACTGCTCCTCCTGGGATTGATCAGATACTCGAGAATCTTTCTGTCCGTATCATCGAGGAGCTCCTCCACCTTCCTTTTGAATATGACCTCGAACCTGTTGGCCGAGCTCTTAAACTCCACATCCACAAGCCCGTGTTTCCGGCATTCTTCCCGTATCATCCTAAGACCGTAGCCGTATTTCTCGATATATCCTGAATCGTAGAGGAGAGAGCACAGGGCAGGGTTTCTCGGTACGTGCTCCGGATCCTCCAGATCAACACCTGGCATTAGTCCTCCTGGATTTCTTATCACGAGCATGTGGGGATGGATGAACACCCTGACGTCCGATGGGATGGTGTAGTTGCGGTGCGCGAATGCATTTATGAGGGCTTCACGAACCGCTCGCGGTGGATACTCCATTATCTCTACCCGTTTCGTCCCCACAATCACCTCAAATGCACGGAATTCCCGTACAAGTTCGCCGAACATGTCATCTATAACCTTCCAGACGGGCCCATAAAACTCCCGGCTCTTAACCGGCTCGCCATCACGTATCCATATAATCCTCCCGCCGGAGTGGGGAATAATGGCTTGGGCATCCGAAAAAAACAGCACCCCTGCGTTTGTAAGCCTGCCCTCTTTTACAGCTTTTCTGCTCCTAAGATAACGCATCCACTCGTCTTTGGGGATATTCCTGCCTCTGGAGGTTTTTATTGCAGAAAAAAACCATTCCACATACTCGTTTTTTAAAGCATCCATTCCCGCCACAGGGAACTCATCCCATGTAACGGTCCCAAGTTCCGAGGACAGCATGAGTATCTCCTGGATTGAGAGGGGCCTGATGCCGAGCCTATGCGAATATAAGCGACTCCCCCTATGGAGCATAACGTCCTGGATTTGGGAACCTTGATTACTAGAATCTCCTTTTCTCCCAACTCAACCACGTGCATTGAAACCGCTATGGGGGGTGTTATGCCCTGGAGGCTGGAAGTCACAACTTCCTTTGAGCGCTTAACATCACATCCTACAATCTCGCCACTATCCGCAACCCCCACGAGGATGTAGCCGCCCTCTGCGTTTGCTAAGCCGCATATCTCCCTTGCGATATCCCGATTGACGCTCTTCTTGAATTCTATCCTCTCGTTTTCCCCAGCTTTTATGAGGGCTACAACTTCACTCGCGTCCATGTTTATCGTTAAGTACTGTTAACCCTAAAAACTTAACGGTGAGTCACATACCGTTAACTTCACGGACTTTACGGTACTTAACGGTAAATAGAGAAGAGGCATTAGAGTTCGTTTCTGAACTTCCCGAGTTCCTTCTCCATCCTGTTTCTGGCGTACTCTTCCATGAGGGGTTTTACGAGCTCCACAACGCGCTCCTTCAGCTTATCGAGGCCATCGCCGTTGAGTGCGGAAATCCTGATGGGTTCGAGGCCCTTCTCCCTCACGAACGCCTCCACCTTCTTCATTTTCTCCTCTTCTGCTATGTCCGCCTTGTTGAGCACCACTATGAAGGGAAACTCGCCGAACTCGCGGTGAATCTCCTCAAAGAGGTGGGTCTGCTCCTCTATGGGGTAGCCGCAGTACTCGCTCGGGTCGAAGATGTATATGATGAGCCTCCCGAGGTGCTTTAAAGCGAGAATCGCCTGCCTTTCTATCTCGTTGCGTTCGCTCAGGGGCCTGTCGAGGAGGCCGGGCGTGTCTATCACCTGGTACTTAAGCCAGTGTTCCTCGAACTGGCCGACGTTTATACCCCTCGTCGTGAAGGGATAGCTCGCGACCTCGGGCTTGGCGTTCGTGAGGGCCTTGAGGAGGGTGGATTTGCCAACGTTCGGGTGCCCCGCTATGACCACCGTGGGCAGCTCAAGGTCTATAACGGGTATCTCCTTGAGCACGTCCCTCGCGCGGTTGAGGTACTCAAGCCTGTCCCCGATGTCCTTGACGACGCTCGAGGCTCTCCCGTAGAACTCGCGTCTCAGGCGGGCTATCTCATCCGGATCGCGGGAGTAGCGTAGCCTTTCAACGTAGCGCTCTTCAAGTCGCCTTATCGTCCTTATGGCCCAGTCAAGGCCGGCGAGGGCCTTGTGGAACTGATCCCTGTCCACGAGCGTATCGAGGAGCTCCCTGTAGAATGGGGGAAGCGTTGAAACACCGGGGGTCCTGTCGAGGACCTTCCGGAGGTTGTCCCGCACAACGTTGGAGAAAGTTCTTATCCTCACTTCCTCACGCTCTCTCGCCTTGTGAACGGGCTTTCCCCTGGGTGTGATTGACGATGCCGCCCTCTCGGCCCTCCTGAAGGCCTTGTCAAGTATCTCATCGGGTAAGAGTATAGTGGGCATTTTTTCAAATGGATTCTTCATCTCACTCACCTCGCGATTTCTCTCGCCGGTGTGAGTTCCCCAGAGGGTTTTTAAAGGTGTTGGGCCTAGACATTGGGGGACAACCGTATCCACGAACCGCGAGATTAGTTAGTACTTCTCAATCGTCATTGGGAGGCTGAAGGAGTCCTCCCCCAAGGAAACCCTGAGCTACGCCATATTCAACGAGGAAGAGGATGTTGAATATTACACTAAGCTCGCCGGACTCGCCAGGAAGACGAGCATAAAGGTTCTCTTCATCCAGATGGCGGAGGAAAGTGAAGACCATAAACGGGGTCTTCCAGAAGCTCTACCCGGAAGAGGAGCCTGTTAATGTTGAGACTCCCCGTAGTCTCGAAGAGGAATGGGAATACTGAGTTCGGAATTTAAGCCCCTCGATTAGTGCCTCCTCTTCCACACAACCCTTCCATCTTTTCTCACAACCCTGAGAATCCGGTGGTAGGGTATCTGGGCATCCTCAACGAAGAAGTAGCCGTGGCCGAGCTCTATGTACTTGACCGGAATTTTCTTCACGTTCCCGTAGGCACCCCTGTGCTCGATGACGATGTAGTAATCCTCCTCGCTCTCCCTGGGGTCGTACTTTATCTTTGATAGAACCTCCTTGACGAAGCCCTTCCTCAAAGGAGACCCTCCGTCAGCTTTAGAACCTTCCTCAGGTTCTCGTCCCAGTTCAGGATAACCTTCCCGTGGCCGGGCAGTCCCAGGTCAACGTCGAGATCAAGGAGCCTGTTTAGCGTGCCGAGCATCTCTCCAAGGCTCCCCGTTGGGAAATCAACGCGCCCTATGGTGCCCTCAAATATGGTATCCCCTGTGAAGAGGAGCTTTTCCTCCCGGTCATAGAGCATTATGCTCCCCCTCGTGTGGCCCGGGGTGTGGAGCACCTCGAAGGAGAGCGAACCTACCCTGAGTCCCTCACCCCCTGTGAACTTCACCTCAACGGCGTGGGGCTCAAAGGAGCGGCCGTAGTGAAAGGCGAGGATGATCCTATCGTTGGCCTTCTCTATCGCTTCCGCCGTGAGCTCGTGGGCCGCGAATCTAACGGTGATCCCCCTCTTCTCGAGGGCGGCCTTCATCCGGAGGTTTCCGCCGGTGTGGTCGTAGTGCTCGTGGGTGTTGAGGATTGTGAGCCGCTCCACCCCACTCAGGCGCTCCATTAGAAAGGGGAGGTACTGCCCAATGAACATGCCCGTTCCAGTGTCTATCAAAAGGGCCTCATCCTCGCTCCTGACGAGGTAAATGTTTGAGTCCTGCCATATTCCGGGGAGAAGGAGAACGTAGGGGGGAATCTCAACGGGTACCATTTTCACCACCGGGCTCCAGGGAGGACCGCGTCATCACGACTCAGGAGGGATGAACCTCTTCATCGCCCCACGCTCCAAAACACGGCGGAAATCGCCCTATTTGCCAAACAAAGCCACTAGAGGGGAGACGGATTCATCGCCCATACACCCTAGTTCATCGCCTCAAATTTCAACAACTTCTTTGAACCACTGCTTAAAAGGATTTGCCCGGCAAATTTGAAGTATCCACAACTATTCATCGCCCAGCATAATACGCCCCAATCTTTTTCTCCCCAAATAAAGTCTCGAGTTCTCATTGATATCAATTCGAACCTTCTTTTCACAAAGCTACAATATTTTGACCCATCAAATACCGATACCTTTTTAAATTAGTAACCTCAAGAACTATTACTCGTTAATTCACTTCATAATGGTGGGGTTACTATGCACGTGACAGTTCGAGTTGCGTGGCATGATAACAAATGGAATGGAAAAATATGTAAAAAACCTAAAGAAAACATCTATTGTATTGATAACTACTCTCTTCTGGCTTCTAGAATCCAAAGACGTAGGAAGGTGGACATAGAGCAAGAAACTGCAGGAAAGGATATCTGTGAAGTTTGGAAAAATATTAGTTATGCACCTCCATGTTACTGGTGCATAAACTTAAATGGGGACGCTAATTGTACTGTTAAGGACTCACACCCATTTTCCGACAGAAACCCTAAATTCAGAGAAAAAGTTCCGCCGATAGATGCAGTATTACACCCCAATTCTGTTTACACTTGGAATTTTAAACTGTCATTCGACGAAAAAAAGGACAAATACAGATACCCTCCAGATCTAGAAGAAAGAGTAAGAGAATACATAAATAAAACCAAACCTGGAAGTTCTATCGTATTTTTCTATGCTAACCATGGGAACCCCGTTAATGGTGACGAAAGAAAGTACTTACTAGTAGGAGCAGCACTAGTAAAGAACATTGAGTATCCCTCGGAATACGAAATGCCACCTGAGCTCATTGAAGAGAAAAACAAAAAGTGGCAGACTAGATACTTCCCAAAAATTGCCTGGCAGTTCAGGATTGATATTGACCCAGAAACAATAGTCTTATTGCCATACCATGAATACTTGGATCTCGGAATCCCGGAAGAAGAAAAAGAAAATCTCCTAAAAGAGATCACTGTAAGTATTAAAGATCCCACATTAATTCCCCATTTTAAATATGTATCGATGCACATCCCTTCTGATAAGACTATTTATCTACTTTACGAGATTAAGCGTAAACTTGATATTGTGGAGCAACATGGCATCATTGATTTCGAGGAAGTACAAGTATTAAAGAAACGAATAATTCGTCTTCTTAAAATAGCTTGGGACTCTCGCGGGAAGTATCCAGGTTTCCGGAATCTTATGGAAGTGCTCATCAGTGATGAATTAAAGAATGCCTCTGAAACAGTCGACGAGTTCTATTCTTTAATACTTCAGAAATTTGGTAGTGTTGAAGAGTTCCTGGCGAACCCTGATAACATAAAGGTGTTGGAGTCAGAAAATCTGAGCCCGGGCCTTAAGAGAATAATCCCATATTTACGAGATGAATATTCGACTATCGAGTTTCTATCCAGATTTGACTTATCAAAACCCCAATTTCAGAAGATTCTAGGAAGAGTAAATCGGTATCGCGAGAATCCTTACACGATTCTTGAGGAGTATCTGTACGAACTTCAGGACAACAACTGGCGCATTGAAGATAATGATTACGGAATTTCCCTTTACCAGATAGACATACCCATGTTCCCAGACCCGGAATTTGTCAGCTGGGAACCGCCTATGATAATTCGTGCTACCTCGATAGAGCGTGTTTCGGCATTAATAACGACAATACTAAAGGAAAGCGCTACGATCGAGGGCAATTCAGCTCTCCCAAGAGAGACGGTCATGGAAAGGATCAAGAGTTATCCCCTTTACTACATAGACAAGGAGTTGAACATAAATGAGAATCTACTTGATGAGTATGAGAACAGACCTGAATTTAGAAGCAGATTCATATTCTACACAATAAACGGCAGAAAGCTGTATCAACTAATGGACTTAAGAAAAATTGAGGAGCATATTGAGAAATTCGTTAACACATTGATCTCAAAGACGTATTCAGTTCCCGATGCTATCGTAGAAGAGTTAGTCGAACGGGATATTCAAAAGTTTGACGATCGGCTAAATTATTATTCTCAAATTACATTCTCTAAGGAGAGACAGAAACTCTACAACTCAGTGCTTAAAAATGGATTTTCAGTAATTCTCGGTAGTGCTGGAAGTGGGAAAACTGCTGCTGTTGTTAACTTGGTAAAGTATTTCACTGACAAGCGAAAACCGATACTGATAGTAACTCCTACCGGAAAAGCTAGCCTAGTAATCAGAGACCGGCTTAAAAAAGAGGGGATAAACCCTGAAAGTTCTCGCATTTTGGTTTCAACAATACACAGGTACCTCTATCAGTTCCCACGTGATCTTTCGAGCTACATACCCAAGATTCTCGACGGAAATTACAATCTTTTCCACGTGTTTATTAGCGGTGTTCAAAGTACACGCTCCAAGCCAATAACTCCAAAAATCATAATAATCGATGAGGCCTCAATGGTCGATGAAGTACTTCTTGCGTTATTGTTTGCAACCATAAACCCGCAGGTAGTGGAACGTGTTATTCTTGTTGGAGATGATAAGCAATTGCCCCCAATTGGAGTTGGTAGACCCCTAGTGGATATCGTGAACTACTTAAAGGCAAAAAATTTGGAGGAAAATTATGTTGAACTTCAGACTAACTTGAGATTCTCAACTGCAAATCAAGGTTCCTCCAGGATTGAAAAGTTAGCTGCATTGTTCAGAGAAGACAAAATGATATCCTTTGAGGATTTAGATGATGTCTTCCAGACCGGGGATGAAACATTAGAAATCGTCTACTTCGACTCCTATGAGGACTTAATAAGAAAGCTAAAAGAAATATTGACCAAGCTCACATCTGTTGATGTTACAGAAGAAACAAGTGTTAGTGAATTGTTTGTTGAGCTATTTGAACCGGGGGGAACTTTTGACTACTCTTACTTAGACCGACTTCAGATATTGGCTCCTCGTAGGGTAGGTAGATTTGGAACATTGGGCATCAACTACCAGATTGCCGGAGATGTTCTAAGTACCGGGGCATTTAAACCTGGAACAAAAATAATCTGTGAGGAAAACCAATATTGGAACATTGGTGATCTGAGGGTTCTAGCATTAGCTAATGGGTCAATAGGGTACATTCCAAAAAAAGACCACAGGCAAATGAAAAATGGCCAGCCAAATCCAAAGTTTTATGACATTGACGAGCTCTACAAACTTGTCACAATCATTACAAACAAAACACAATCTCCCAAAAAGAGAAAATGGTACGGGGACAGTTACTGGCGGGGTGTGAGGTCTCTTAAGAGAAGGTTGGTGATCCCAGGGTTTAGGGATAGCATAGAGGGATTCTCGCCCGCATATGCCATTACAGTCCACAAAGCCCAGGGAAGCGATTTTGATAATGTAATCTTGGTACTCTCAGAACGTTCCAATTACATTACAAAGGAGCTTATCTACACTGGACTCACTAGAGCAAAGAAAAAGCTCTATCTATTTATCCACGAGAGCCTCAAGGATAATTTTTATGAGTTCTTAATCTCGGCTCACAAGAACTCCGCGATAGATAACATAACAACCCTCCTATTTGAGTACAGGCCCTCAGCTTCAAAGCCCTACAAGGTGACACGTAAAGATGGCAAAACTTTGTATGTCAGGTCAAAAATTGAAATGATAATAGCAAAAACGTTGGACAATCTTGGCGTAGAATTTGAATATGAACCTAAAGATTTTAGCAGACAGTATTTGCTGCCCGACTTTAAGATAATCTACAATGAACAGGAATATTACTGGGAGCACCTAGGAATGATAGATAACATGGAATATCGGAGTAGATGGTTTAGAAAATTCAAGAAATACAAGGAGATGGGAGTAGCAGATCACTTAATAACGACAGAGGAGTCTGAGCATGATATTGAAAACAACGTGAGAAAGATTATTGAGGACATAAAAGGAGGTAGACTCAAAGGGCGTCAAAGTTACTCATACCATCATTACTTCCTCTGAAAAGCTTAAAATTTCAAAATTATTTTGATATCCAACATTCATTAAGAAATTTAGTTTATTTAGGAGAGAATTGCAAACACAACTAGAGCCACTCTTGAATCAACTACTGCACGAGTTATCAATTAACATTAACCCAACTGCATATTCACTCTAATATACTGACAATAACTTTTCTATCTAACGTGACAGGCAACTAAACTGGGTTTAGCTGATTATTAACTAGCTTTATTCGCCTCCAAAAGCCAAAAGCGGTATTCTACACGAAGTTTGAGTGTCCACCTTTGTTCACTTCTAAGCTTAGTGTTACTTCTCAATGACGTCATGCCCCCAGTGGGACACTTTCTGGAGTTGTAGAAGGGATTAGTAAATTAAGACATTTTAGCCTCACCACATGTGATCCCACTAAACTTAACCCTGTTCGAGTTATCATCCATGTTAACCCAAAATAAATAGCAAGACAATGTCTATTAGGCAGATTCATAGCTGTCCTTTAGAGCTATGTTTATTTAATTTGCCCAACAATGAGGGGGTTTCCCATTGAACCGATCAACAATCAAGACCAACAGGCGAGTCCCGGCAGACCCCCAACAAGAGACACAAAAAACATCACTCTGAACCTCGATAGGACAGCATTCAAGTACCTGGTGCAGCTTTCAGCCGAATACGGCCTCTCCAGGAACCAAGTCCTCGAGCAATTGATATTCACTGCAATATCACTGCAATAAAGGATGATTAGCCCCTTCAGGTATCTAAGAGGAATTATGAGCTGGAACAGAGGATAAGCTTGATAAAAGTGGGTAAAAAATTGTCAATAATGAACCTCTTCATCGCCACGGTCAGAAGCTCTCGAAGTTTTAATCCTTTAATCATTAAGCTTATATGCGAATCCTATAAAAAGCTTTTTCTTTTGAGGCGAAAGATTTATAAAGGTTAATCGAAAAGCTTAAAAAGGTATTCGGGGTGGGGCCATGAAGCGTTTGGGTAAAGTTTCTCACTATGCTAAGCAGGGCCTTCTGATAGTCCGCTCGAAGTGGGCGCCTGCTCTAAACGATGTCATCGTTGACAAGGATTTAAAGGTAGTGGGTATTGTGAAGGATGTCTTCGGTCCCGTGGGGATGCCCTACGTGGCTGTTAAGCCAAAGGTCAAGGCGCCCGAAGGCTACATCGGTCAGGTTCTCTACGTTGATGAGCGCAAGAAGCCCAAGAAGAAGGGCCGCAGGGGCGAGAAGGGCAAGGCAAAAGGTGCGAGAAAGAAGCGCCCCAACCCCAAAAAGAGGGGGTGATATTTGTTGACTTCCGCCGAAGATTTTAAGAAGTGCCCTATTTGCGGGAGTGATAAGCTTATTTACGACCCCGAGAGGGGTGAGATAGTCTGCGCCAAGTGCGGCTACGTTGTGGCCCAGAACATAGTGGACAGCGGCCCTGAGTGGAGGGCGTTTGATGCGGACCAGAGGGCGAGGAGAGGTAGGGTGGGTGCGCCCGTTACGTACACCATCCACGATAAAGGTCTCTCCACCATGATAGACTGGAGGAACAAGGACATCCACGGTCACGACATCTCCTCCACGACGAGAGCCCAGATGTACCGTTTGAGAAAGTGGCAGCGCCGCATAAGGGTCTCGGACGCTGCCGAGCGTAACCTCGCCTTCGCGTTGAGCGAGCTCGACAGGATGGCCTCCCAGCTCCAGCTCCCGAGGAACATAAAGGAGATGGCGGCCGTTCTCTACCGTAAGGCCGTTATGGAGCACCTCATAAGGGGACGCTCCATCGAGGGGGTAACCGCAGCCTGCCTCTACGCGGCCTGCAGAATGGCCAAGATCCCGAGGACGCTGGACGAGATTGAGGAGGTCGCTCGCGTTGACAAGAAGGAGATTGGAAGGAGCTACCGCTTCATAGCGAGAGAGCTCAACCTCAAGCTTCCGCCTACAAATCCAATAGACTACGTGAGCCGCTTTGCCGACCAGCTCGGCCTCAGCGAGAAAACCAAGAGAAGGGCCATAGAGCTCCTCAAGGAGGCCATAAAGAAGGGTCTCACGAGCGGAAGGGGGCCCATGGGAGTTGCAGCGGCGGCACTCTACATAGCCAGCGTCCTTGAGGGCGAAAAGAGGACGCAGAGGGAAGTGGCTGAAGTGGCCCACGTCACGGAGGTCACTGTCAGAAACCGCTACAAGGAGCTCGTGGACAGGCTCGGCATAAAGCTAAACATTTAACGCCTATCTTCTCTTTTCACCTGTATTTCAGAAAAGCCACGTAGTAGAAGAAGCCTCCCACCATAACCGCGCCCAGGGCGAAGAGATAAAGCGCTGTTTCCGGCTTTCTCGTTACCTGTAACGTATAGCAGCCGTCGGAGTGGTTGTAATCCAGCGGGACCTTTTCGAGAAGGACTTCGCTTTTTCTCGCCACGAAGAGTTCCTCGCCAGAGACGACGCGGAGGAAGCCGTTGCTAACGCTAACGGTGTAATCGCCGAGCCTCCCGCTTTCTCCCTCGCAGAACGTCCCCATCAGGTGCTGTGGGGGATACGCCAGGGCGGCCAGTATGAGAAGAAGCCCGAGGACGAAGGCGTATTCCTCACGTTCCATCGTACCACAAAAGGAAATTGGAAGGGAGGTTAAAAGGGTTACTTCAAAATCCCAAGGCTCCTGTTCGTCTTCCTTATGCTCTCCCACTTATCTGCCAGCTCGAACATGGCCCTTATGGCATCAACGTTCTCCGGAACGACGTCGCTCTCCTGGTGGACGGCCTGGATATAGAAGAGCCTCCCGTTCCTAACGCTTATGCTCTCCTTCCAGACGGCTATCTCGTAGAGGTTGTTCCACTCGCGGTGGAGGTCCCTTGCGAACTCTATGAGCTGGGCCGTGCTCTCATAGCCCTTCTCCTTCTCGAAGAGGAGAACCCTCGTCGTGTTCTCGAAGACGTCCACGACGTCCTTCGCTTCGAGCGGCTTCTTGAGCTCGATCATAATCGAGTGAACGTGCATGAGCGTCGTCGGCACTACGAAGGCGCTCGTCTCGATGTTTATCGGGATCACCGTCTGCACATCCGGCCCGTGGTGGGAGGGAACCGTCACGCTCGGGATTATCGCGTTGACGGGGCCTCTCTTCGAGTCGTTCGGGTCGGCCGCCCTTCTTATCATAACGGCGTAGACGTAGTCGATGTACTCCTGAAGGGCCGAGAGCGTTCTGGTCAATCCAGTCGTGTTGCAGGAGACCACCCTCACGTAGTCCTTTCCGAGGGCCTTCTCGTAGTTGGCCTGGGCCACGAAGGAGACTTCCGCCGTTGAAGCCTTCTCACCGCCCTGGAAGATCGCCTTGACGCCGGCCTTCTCGTAGAGCGCTTTATTTTTCGCCCCCATTCCTCCCGGTGTGGCGTCAACGATCACGTCGACCTTCTGGAGGAGGTCGTTGAGCGTTCCGGCCACTTCAAAGCCGGCCTTCTCAAACCTGGGGAGGAACTCCTCGCTCGCGGCATAAACCGGAATCCCGAGCTCCTTGGCGCGGTAGGCCTCGAAGTCCGGCTTCGTCTTTGTAACACCCAGGAGCTCCATGTCGTCCTGTCTCGTAACGGCGTAAGCAACGCGCTTTCCGATGGTTCCGTAACCGTTAACACCCACCTTTACCTTCATGACACCACCAGCAGGTTTTACAAGCATAAAATACTTAAGCGTTGCTTTCACCGGGAGTGATAGCACCGTGAGAGTGAAAAAAGCTTCAGAAAACGTCGTTTTTTAACATAAAAATGTAGGGAAGGGCATCACATGCCCATGTCCATTCCGCCCATACCGCCCATTCCACCGGGCATTCCGCCCTGACCGCCCTCGGGCTTGCTGACCTTCGCGGCTATGACGTCGTCAATGCGGAGTATCATCATGGCTGCTTCGCTGGCGCTCTTGATGGCCTGCTTCTTAACGCGGAGCGGCTCGATTATGCCCCTCTCGAGCATGTCGACGGGCTCGCCATCGAAGACGTCAATACCGATGGCCCTGCCCTTGGTCTTGTGCTCGCTGACGACCTTGACGAGGACGTCAATGGTGTCGAGACCGGCGTTTTCAGCGAGAGTCTTCGGGATTATCTTGAGGGCATCCGCAAAGGCCTCGATGGCGAGGGCCTCCTTACCGCCAACCTCCTTGGCGTACTCGTCGAGCTTGATGGTGAGCTCTATCTCCGAGGCACCGCCGGCCGGGAGAACCGCGCCGTCTTCCATGACGTCCTTGACGACCTTGATAGCATCTTCGAGGGCCCTCTCAACCTCGTCAATGACGTGCTCGGTTCCACCGCGGATGAGGATGGTCACTGCCTTCGGGTTCTTGCAGCCCTCGACGAATATCATGCTCTCGCCGGCTATCTTGCGCTCCTCAACAACCTCCGCAAATCCGAGGTCCTCGCTCGTGAGGTCCTTGACGTTGGTGACTATCTTAGCGCCGGTGGCTTTCGCGAGCTTCTCCATGTCGCTCTTCTTGACTCTCCTGACGGCGAGAATTCCCGCCTTGGCGAGGTAGTGCTGCGCTAAATCATCAATGCCCTTCTGCACGAAGAGAACGTTCGCACCGGTTGCCGCGATCTGGTCAACCATCTCTTTCAGCATGCGCTCCTCCTGCTCGAGGAAGCTCATGAGCTGGTCGGGGGCGGTTATGTTGATCTTGGCGTCGGTCTCGGTCTTCTTGACCTCGAGGGCCTCGTTGATGAGGGCGATCTTGGCGCCTTCAATGCGCTTCGGCATCCTCGGGTGGACGCGCTCCTTGTCGATGACAACGCCCTTGACGAGCTCGCTGTCCTCAACGCTCTCGCCTATCTTCTTCTCTATCTTGATGTTGTCAATGTCAACCTCAAAGGTGCCGTTCTTCTTCTCAGCCACCTGGGTGACCGCGCCGACAGCAAGCTCGGCCATCTTCTCCTTGTGGGCCTCGGCGCTCTTGCCGGTGATCGAGGTCATGGCTATCTTCATGAGGGTCTCCCTGTCGGCTGGGTCAACCCTTATGGCTATGCTCTCGAGTATCTCCTGGGCCTTCTCGGCCGCCATAGTGTAACCCTTAACTATGATACTCGGGTGAATGTTCTGATCAAGAAGCTCCTCAGCCTTCCTGAGAAGCTCACCGGCGATGACAACGGCCGTGGTGGTTCCGTCTCCAGCTTCCTTATCCTGCGTCTTCGCAACCTCAACCATCATCTTGGCGGCCGGGTGCTGGAGGTCGATCTTGTCAAGGATGGTCGCACCATCGTTGGTTATGACAATGTCACCGAGGCTGTCAACGAGCATCTTGTCCATACCCCTCGGACCGAGGGTGGTCCTGACGGTCTCGGCTATAATTCTTGCGGCCAGGATGTTGAGCCTCTGGGCGTCCCTTCCAATGTACCTCTGGGTCCCCTCCGGGAGTATGACGACGGGCTGTCCACCCTGTCCAACTAACTGTGCCATTTCACATTCCTCCTTAAATTTTGTGTCGTTTCCCCTTCGTTAGTCTTCCATAAAAGCTTTTCGTCCAATATGACAATTTATAGTGGATTTTTAGACAATTCAAGAAAACTAACCCAATTAAATTGACGTTACATCCACACCGCCAGAGGGAGCGAAGGGAGAGTTTTTAAATGATCCCCCCTACTATCCGGTGGTGGGAGAATGGAGCTGATAAAGCAGGGCGCGGAGGCAAAGATTTACCTTGGGGACTTTGAAGAGTACTTCGAGGCGAACCTCCTCCCGGGCGAGAGGGTCGTGGTGAAACACCGCATTCCAAAGCGCTACCGCATAGGGGAGATAGATTTGAAGCTCAGAAAGGAGAGGACTGTGAGGGAGGCGAGGGTTCTCCACAGGGCGAAGGCCTTTGGGGTCAACTGCCCCCACGTCTACGAGGTCAATGTTAAGGATATGATAATAGTGATGGAGTTCATCGAGGGGAACCGCCTCAAGGAGCACCTCGAGAGCGTCCCAATGGGGGAGCGTGTGGAACTCTGCAGGGAGATAGGTAGACAGGTTGCCAAACTCCATAACGCGGGCATAGTCCACGGCGATTTGACGACCTCCAACATGATTCTGAGAGAGGGGAAGGTTTACCTCATAGACTTTGGTTTGGCGGACTTCGACCCGACGCTGGAAGCGAGGGGCGTTGACCTGCACCTCCTCCGGAGGGCCATGGAGAGCACCCACTACAGGTGGTTCGAGAAGGGCTTTGAGGCGGTTCTGGAGGGCTACGCCGAAGTTCTGGGTGAAGATGCTAGAAGGGAAATTGAGGAAAAGCTCGAGGAGATAGAGAGCCGCGGAAGGTACAGGGAGAGGAGCTGGGTCGGCTGAGGATAGGTTTTTAAAATTTTCACGTCCCTTTAGAACCATGAAGGAAGACTACTTCACCGGGGAATTCATCGCCGAGATGAGGGAGCGCTACTTCAGGGAGAGGAAGTGGGAGAGGGTCAAGCCCTTCCGGAAGGCTGCCGTTCTGGCCATAGACCTCCAAAAGTACTTCCTAAGCCCCGAGAGCAGGGCCTTCTTGCCCTCGGCGGGGAGGTTCGTTCCGAGGTTGAGGGAGTTCTATTCCAGCGTTCTGGAGCTCCAGGTTCCGATAATCTTCACCAGGCACTACCACGGGTCCGACCACATGGCCCGATGGTGGGGCGGTGACATGCCGAGGGACGACCCTCTCAACGAGCTCCTCGACGATTTCAGGCCCTTCGCCAATGTGGTTGTGGAGAAAAACACCTACGACGCCTTCTATGACACGGAGCTTGAGGGGCTCCTCCAGAAACTGGGCGTCGAGACCGTAATCGTTACCGGCGTCATGACACACCTCTGCTGTGAGACCACCGCCCGGGGGGCCTTTGTGAGGGGCTTCAACGTGGTCTTCCCGGTGGACGGGACGCTGACCCAGAACAGATTCTTCCATGAGGGCACCCTCAGGAACCTCTCGCACGGCTTCGCCGTGACCCCCTTTCTCCAGGAGGTGCTTGAATGGCTCTCGTCGGAATAATCGGGGCGGGGATAGGCGGAATAGCGACTGCCGTCCAGCTCGCCCGCTATGGGATAGAGAGCGTGGTGTTCGAGAAAGAGCGCATCGGCGGCCTGATAAGGAACGCCTACTCCGTCGAGAACACGATGTTCTTCCCCGACGGGATAAAGGGCAAGGAGGTCGTTGAGATACTGGAGGAGTACGTGAGGAAGTACGGCCTGAGGATCATTTACGAGGAGGTCAAGGGGGTCAGGAAGAGGGATGAGCTTTTCGAGGTCGAGACACCCAGGGGGACGTACCGCTTCAAGTACCTTGTCATAGCCACAGGAACCAGGCCGAAAAAGCTTCCCTTTGAAGGAGTGGTTTATCACGTGGCCGAGGTTCCAAGGCGGCACTACGGGAGGGTTCTGATAATAGGCGGCGGCGACGTGGCCTTCGACTACGCCCTGACAATGAGCGAGATGGCCGATGAGGTGATAGTCCTCATGAGGAGCGAGCCGAAGGCGCTCCCCTACCTTCAGGAATTCGTGAAGAGGCGTTCAAACATCAAAACCCTGATGGGACAGGTCTGGGAAATTCGGCCCAAAAACGGGGAGGAAAAGCTTTTAGCCGTGACCAGTGCCGGTAACTTTGAGGTCAACCTTGTGCTCGGGGCCATAGGAAGAACCCCGAACATCGAACTCGTAGAAGGACTGAAGGACGAGAACCTTTTCCTCGTGGGGGACGTTAAGAACGGAATCTACCGCCAGACGGCCCTCGCGATAGCCGATGGAATAAGAACCGCGATGACGATCTGGAGGAGGGAGAAGTATGGAGATACTGAGTGAGGTTGGAGACCCCAGAGTGGCGGTCGTTTACATCGGAAAGACCTCTAAGGGCAACATCGTGGAGTTCGTCGAATCAATCCCGACCTACGACCCGGCGGAGAAGTGGGTGCTCATAGTCTCATCCCTCAACGGCTGCCCCGTTGGGTGCAAGATGTGCGACGCTGGCTTCTTCTACAAGGGGAGGCTCGATCTGGACGAGCTGATGGAGCAGATAGAGTACCCGATAGCCAAGCGCTGGGGAGGGAAGCCGAAGACAAGGAAGTTCAAGGTGCAGTTCGCCAGGATGGGCGAGCCGAGCTTCAACATGGCCGTGTTAGAGGCTATGCGCCTCCTCGGCGAGCGCTACGAGAACTTCCACCCATCGCTCTCGACGATAGCCCCGATAGGGACGGAGGGGTTCTTTGAGAGACTCCTCGAGCTGAAGAAGGAGCTCTTTAGGAATAACTTCCAGCTCCAGTTCTCGATACACTCGACGAACCCGGAGCAGAGGGACGAGATAATCCCGGTCAGGAAGTGGGACTTCGAGAGGATAGCCGAGTACGGAATGGCCTTCTACGACGAGGGCGGCAAGAAGATAACCCTGAACTTCGCCCTCGCGAGGGAGAATGAGGCGGACGCTTCCGTGATAGCGGAGCACTTCCCGAGGGAGTACTTCCTCATCAAGATAACGCCGCTCAACCCGACGGTCAGCACCCTCAAAAACAGGCTCACGAACGACGTTGACCTCGAGACGGGGCTGCCGAGGAGACACAGAAGGTTCGTTGATGAGCTTAGGAGGCTCGGCTACGACGTCATAATCTCAGTCGGGGACACGAGGGAGAACCTCATCGGCTCGAACTGCGGCCAGTACATCCTGAGGTTTTTGAAGGAGAGGCCCGAGCTAAGAGAAGCTTACACGTTCGCGAGGGGCTTTGAGTTCAGGGTGAGCTGAGGGGGGTGCCCCCTTTCGATTTATCGCCCTAGTCTGGACCCGAGTCCCTAAACGCCCCCAGGACCCTCTCGAAAATCTCCCTTTCCTTTCCGCGCTTCTTCCTCGCGAGCCTCTCCACGATGAGCTCCGGGGTGCTCCTTCCGAGCCTCCCGAACTTCGGCTGCCTGTCAACTATGAGGTTGAGCTTTTCATCCAGTCCCTTCGCCTCTACACCATCAACCCTCGCGAAGGGGAGCTCCTTCTTGAGGTCTTCGCCCAGATGGGACACTATGACGACGTAGAAGCCCTTCTCGTGGGCTACTTTAAGCAGCTCGCCGATTATCTTGACGGCGGCACCGGGTTCCGTTATCGCCTCGAACTCGTCTATGAGTATGAGTTTTCTCCCCTCGCCCTTGAGGGCACGAACGAACGAGCGTAGGGCAGTTTCAAACGCCCCCGCCCCGTAGGCACTCCTCTTTCTCCTGAAGAAGAAAATCTCATCCAGGGGCTCCACCACCGCTTTCTCCGCCGGCACGGGAAGCCCCATGTGCGCGAGCACACTCACCTGCGTTATCAGCTCGAGCAGGGACGTCTTTCCACCGCTGTTCGCCCCCGTGAGTATGACAACCCTCTCGCCGGCGGTGCCCTCAAGCTCAAGGGCCCTCCCAACGGTATAGCTAACCGGCTGGGGGTTCCCTATGAAGAGGTGCCTTCCGTTAACGAACCCCACACCCTCGCCGAACTCGGGAAAAACAAACCCCTCCGTGAAGCGTCTGACCGCAAGGAGGAAGTCAAGCTCGTGAACCCTCGAGAGCTCCTTTCTGAGGGCGGGTATGTAGTTCCTGACCCTCTCAAGGATTTCCCTGCTCCTCATGTAGAGCTCAACCTTGAGCTGCCTCTCAAGCTCAGCCCTAAGCGCCTCCACCCTTTCGGGGGGGACGGCAAGGGGGTATATCTCCTCCCGGGAGAAGAGCTCCACGCTCAATCCAAGCCTCTCGCTCAGCTCGTCCTCGGCCCTGTTTATCAGGTTCAATATCTCGTCCTCCATCCTGCCGAAGTGGGAGAAGATGGCCTCGTAGTTGCCCTCCTTGAGCTCGTTTAGGAACTCGAGCAGCTCCTTCCCGCTGAGCGTGAGGGAAAACCTCTCAAGCTTCTCCGAAATTTTCTCGTTGAGCTCGCGCTCCTTCTCCGCTACAAGTTCCTCAAGTCCGTCCAGAGCCGCTCTCTTCTCCATGACCTCCCTCAGGGGCTCCAGCTCGCGGAGGATTCTAACGGCAACGCTCTCCCTCCCCGTGAGCTTCCCTATGATAGCCAAAGCCCTTAGGGTTTCCCTGTTCTCCCAGAGGGGCATTATGTAGAGCTCCGGGGCAACCTCGGCGGGGCTGAGCTCAACATCGAAGCCGTAGCCGACGGTGCTCAGCACGAGGGGATAGCCCTCCACCTCCTCAGGATTCGTTGAAACGTCGCAGAGAGCCAGCTTTTCAGCGGCCTCAAGCTCTTCCCCGTCAACGAGAAGAACCCTGTCGTGGAGGTAGTCCCTGCGGAAGCGGATCGGCCTGACCCTGGAGAGGTACTCCCCTATCTCCGGGCTTATCGTGGGGAGGTGCTCCCTGAGGTAGTTCCGCCTGCGGAGGAGCTCGCCAACATCGCCGGTTGGCTCGAATTTGTCCAGGAGGGGGGAGCTTCCTTCCAGCACTAACCTCTTCCTTATCTCCTCACGGATCGCACGGTATACCTCCCTTGCCTCGGGGTTGAGTTTGAGCGTCATCAAAGCTGAAACGGTGGTGGAGCTAAAAAACTTAGCGGAGGACAAGGTTTAAATGCCCTTCACTCATTACGTTAACGGGTGTTAAAATGCTGGTGGAGAGGCTTGTGAAACCGAGGTACCACTTCGTGCATATAAAGGCAGAGTTCGGGGAGGAATTCGTAGAGGGGCTCAGGAAAAGAAGCCTCGGCATGTTCAAGCTCGGCGAGACCACAACGGAGCTCGAGGTGGATGGGTTCCTCGCCTCCCCCGTGGGGAGCTGGCTTTACCTTGTGGAGGTTCCCTCGGGGAGGTTCCTCTTCTGGAGTGAGGGCCCCTTCTCAAACGGGGGAGATGTGTATCTCGTGCGGGACGAGGGCGCGCTCAAACGCCTTGTCATGGGGAGGGTTTCCAGGCTCAGGAGGGCGGTTATGGAGATACCCGTGCTCCTGATTCTCGCGGGGATATACTACATCATTCATGAGGAAGGAGGCCTCTGGGTACCCCTGTCCCTGCTCATGACCCTCGGACTGTGGAATGAGCTCGAAAAAATCACGAACTACGCGGTGCTCGGCTACCTCAGGAAGGGGGCTCTTTAACCTTCTCCACCACGTGGATGCCCTCTATCCTCGTCACAGGGTACTGACCCCTCTCGTCCTTCTCCACCGCCTTGACCATGTCCCATATCGTCAGCAGGGCGACGCTTACGCCGGTTAGGGCCTCCATCTCGACGCCCGTCTTGTACGTGGCGCGGACCTCGCAGGTGGCCTCGATGTAGTCATCGCCAAACTCGAAGGAGATATCCACGCCGGTTAGCGGTATAGGGTGGCACAGGGGGATGAGTTCAGGCGTCCTCTTCACCGCGAGGATTCCGGCTATCTGTGCGGCCGCTATCACGTTACCCTTCTTCGTCTTTCCCGCTTTGATCAGCTCAATAGTCTCTGGCTTCAGCTTTATCCTGCCCTTTGCGACCGCCTTCCTAAAAACTTCTCCCTTGTGGCCGACCTCGACCATCTTAACGCCCTTCTCGTCAACGTGGGTTAGTTCCCTTCCCATCTCATCCACCACCATGTGTACGCCACCGGAGTATTTAAGGTTTTGAGCTCCCATGAATTTTACTTCCGATTAGTAATGTTTATAAAGCCATTATGTTGAATTCAGAAGGGTGGAAAAGATGGGAGCCGTTGGGAACATTGCATTGAAGGAGGTCTACGTTCAGCTCAGGACGAAGCGTTTCTACGTCATCCTGGCAATCTTCATCATCCTCTCCGTGGCCATGGTGCTCGTCATGAGGAAGGTGCTCCTCAGCATCCCGGAGATGGAAGAACTCTACAGGGGCGCGAGCCCCTTCAAGGTCATGCTAACGAGCTCATTCTCAAACGTCCTTCAGCTCCTCCTCCCCTTCCTCGGCGGGGCCATGGGTTACGACATAATAAACCGCGAACTCGAGGAGGGAACCATAAGGAGCCTCCTGAGCAAGCCTGTTTACAGGGACGAGGTGGTGAACGGGAAGTTCCTGGGCTCGGCGGTAACTCTCTTCCTCGGCGTGACCATGTTCTACGTACTCACCATAGCCCTCGCACTGCTCCTCGGCGTGCCCGTTGGAGGGGATGACGCATTGGTGTTCCTCACTACAATGCCGTTCTCCCTCGTTTACACGCTCATATTCCTCGCCATTGGCATGCTCGTGTCAGCCCTCGTCAGAAAACCCACAAACGCTCTCATATTAGTCATCGTGCTGATAATCTTCCTCCAGCTGGTGTACCCGATGGTGACGAGCCTCGTGGCCTTCGCCATCTACCATGACGAGTTCATGGCATACGCAGAGAACCCAGGGAGCGCCGCGATACCGGAGGACTACTACAAAACGGTGATGAGGATGAACTACATCGTCCCCTCAACCCACTACGGGGCCGTCGTGGGTGCCCTCCTCGGGGTGAAGATGGACTATACGAGTTTAAACTTCATGGAGGAGGGCATATTCGAGGAGCGTTCCATAACAGAAAGCTTAAGCCTTGTATGGCAGAATATTGTCACTATGGTCGTGATGCTGCTCCTCCCGTTCGCGGTCACGTACCTCCGCTTCATGAGGATGGATTTGAGGTGATGGCATGTACGCGATAGAGATTGAAAACCTCACGAAATCCTACGGGGACTTCAAGGCCGTTGACGGCTTAAGCCTGAAAGTTGAAGATGGGATAACCTTCGGGTTCCTAGGGCCCAACGGAGCCGGAAAGACCACCACGATACTCAGCATGATCGGTCTCATAATCCCGGACTCCGGCGAGATAAGGATACTCGGAAGGGACGTCTTCAAGGAGCCCGTGGAGGTTAAGAAGCGCATAGGCTACCTACCGGAGAACGCCACCATCTACGAGGAGCTTACCGCGTGGAAGAACCTCGACTTCTTCGCCAACTTCTTCAACTTCAGCAGGGCGGAGAAGGAGAAGCGCATAGAGGAACTCCTGAAGCTGGTTGGCCTCTGGGACGTCCGCTACAGAAAGGTCAAAACGTTCTCAAAGGGTATGAAGCAGCGTCTCCTCCTGGCCCAGACGCTTATAAACGACCCCGAGGTTTTAATCCTCGACGAGCCCACCAGCGGTCTCGACCCGGAGGGCGCGTTCCTCGTTAAGAACATCGTCAGGGAGGAGAGGAAGAAAGGGAAGACGGTCTTCTTCTCAAGCCACATCCTGAGTGAGGTTGAAGAGCTCAGCGATAGGGTCGGAATCCTCGTGGGAGGGAAGCTCCGCGCCCTTGGCTCCCTTGAGGACATCAAGAGGCAGTTTATGGAGCTTGAAGGGTACGAGATAACCGTGGAGGCGAAAGGGCCAATACCAGAGCTCGACCTTGAGGATGTCACGAGGATGGAGAGGGTCGCCGACAACAAGGTTATTATATTTGCAAAGGATGATATTAGAGACCAGGTTTCGGAGCGGCTCTCAAAGATGGGCGTGCTCATAACACGCCTCGATGTGGAGGAGCCGAGCCTTGAGGACGTGTTCCTCAGGACCGTCTACAAAAGGGAGTGAGGTGATAAAATGAAGAGGCTTGCCCCAATAATAGGACTCATGCTTCTGCTCTCCATCGTGCCCACAGGTTCCGGAGACGTCTGGGTTGAGGTGTTCTCAGGCAAGGTGAAGGTGGGGGAGACGCTGACGGTGGGGGATTACACCGTTAAGCTCCTCTTAGACCAGAGCTACCTGCCCTACATCATGGTGAAGGAAAACGGAACGATACGGGCCCTGCAGAGGGCGAAGTTCGGGACGGAGGTTGAGGTCGGGAAGATGAAGGCCCTCCTTGGAAACGTTGACTCCTCCGAGGCCTTCATCGTGCTCTACTGGAAGCCATCGCTGGTAAGGGAGATAACCCCCGAGGTCGGGAAGAGCGAGTCCCTCGATGGCTACACAATCAACTTCCTCAACGTGAGCGAGGAAAGCGTGGAGCTTGAGGTGAGGGACGTAACCGCCCACAGGTTCACGATTGAGAACGGAAGCGACGTTGAGTTCGGGCCCCTCGCCCTCGCCTACTCCAGCGGCCTTCTCAAGGTTTATGAAGCCAGGGTGGAGGTGAAGCGCGAGGAGAGCAGGGATTACGATGTTTTCTACAAGTTCAACGTGGTCTCCGCCAAGGAGGGAACCACTGTATCAATCCCCGTAACCGTGACCAACAACGCCGATGATAGGCTCACACTCCTCCTCGAAGTGGTGGCCAAGCCAGCTGGTTGGGACGTCACCTTCAAGGACGCACAGACCGGCTACGAGGTGAGCAGGATAACCCTTCTCCCAAAGGAGCAGGCCGTTCTAAAGCTCGACGTCGAGATACCACGCGGTGAGAGCGGCGAGAAGGTCGTGAGGTTCTCCGTGGGGGACGAGACGGGCGAGGTGAAGATAAACGTCGAAAAAGGGGATGACCTCGAGGTCAGCGTGAGCGTTCTCTCAGTGGAGAGCGAGGCGGGAGAAAAGGTGATCTTCCCGATAGGGCTCACGAACTACGGCGACGATAGGGTGATCACCCTCTCAGTTCTGAACAAGCCCTCCGACTGGGACGTCCACTTCGAGTACGAGGGGCAGAGGGTACGCTCCTTCGTCCTTCCGATGACGCCCGTGCAGAAAACCCTTACCCTCGTGGTTGCCTCACCCAGGAACGCCTCAATCGGTGAGTACCCGATAGACGTGGCCATAAACAACGGAACCTACGGATTTTCGGTGTTCGTGTACAAGACCCACGCCGGGGAGAAGGCGAAGCTCACCCTCCTCATCGCCGATGAGGACGGGAACCCGGTTCCAAGGGCCACCGTGCGCATCGGCGATGAGGTGCACACCGCGGACAGCAGCGGAACGGTGAAGCTCGAGCTGGATGGCGGAACGTACACCGTGAGGGTGGAGAAGGAGGGATACGAGGAACTCACCGAGGAACTCACCCTCGAGGACGGGGAGAACGTCGAGAAGACCCTCACCCTCCAGAGGAAGGCCTACTACTTCACGGTCGAGCTTGAGAGCGACCACCTCTACACGGGCTTCGATTACCAGAGTCTCTACGGGGTTACTATAGTGAACAGGGGCAAGAACGACGACGAGTACTCCCTCGAGCTAAGGGGCCTCCCCCCGAGCTGGGCGGTGGATTTCATGAAGGACGTGCAGGGCAACATAGCAGTGAACAGCGTTAAAGTAGCCTCCGGGGAGTCCAAGACGGTGTACCTCAAGGTGGTTCCCGCCTATGATGCCGAAGTTGGGGTGTACAACGCCACGCTTGTCGTGAGGAGCTCAGCGGGGGAGAGCTTTGAGGAGCCCATTGAGGTTGAAATCACCGGCTCGTACCAGATGAGCCTTGACCTCAGCAACTACCTCGTCTCTGTGAAGGCCGGGGAGTCCAAGAGCATACCGATAACCGTGAGGAACGATGGGGATGCGCCCCTGACCAACGTCAGAATTGAAGTCCAGACTCCCGAGGGTTGGGAGGCGCAGGTGATGCCCGAGGGCGTCGCCAAGATAGAGCGCTATGATGCGGAGCGCTTCACCCTGACCCTGACTGTTCCTTCAACCGTGCCCGCAGGGGAGTACAGAATAACCCTGAAGGGCAAGGCAGACAAGACGGAAACGCAGACCGAGCTGAGTGTCAAGGTGCGCCAGAGTTCGAGCTCCGCCTACGTGGGACTCTTAATCCTAGTGGTGGCTTTCGGAGGGCTTATCCTCATGATGAGGCGCATAGGCAGGAGGTAGCCCCATGGCGCCCGAACTCAACATCGCCCTCAAGGAGTTCTACGTAGCTGTGAGGAGCAAGAGGTTCATAGGCCTCCTCCTCTTTTACGTTGTTTTAATCCTCCTCATCAACTACGCGGCAAGGGACGAGCTTCTAAACCTAGCGGGCAGCGTGAGCGTTGAGGACTTCGGCATGTACGGGGCGGAGGGGACGGTGGCGTTAACGCCGGTTTCCCTCTCGCTCATCGCCAACCTAACCATACTCAGCGTCTTTGGGGCGCTCATAGGGATATCCCTCGGGGCGGATACCATCAACCGTGAGGTGGAGGAGGGAACCATAAAAGTCCTCCTCAGCAGGCCCGTTTACAGGGACCAGGTGATAAACGGGAAGTTCATCGGCAACGGACTGGCGCTGGCGCTAATAAGCATGATCGGTTTTGTGGTGTCCATTGCCTACCTCCTAATAATCGGGGCCCCCGTTGACGGTCCATCCATAGTTAGGGCCCTTCTAGCCTCTCTCCACACACTCCTCTACATGCTCACTTTTCTGAGCCTCGGGGTTCTCCTCTCGACGCTCATAAGGAAGGTCGAAACGGCGATCCTCGTGGCCATAATCCTCGCAATATTCCTCACGACGATATATCCCGTCGTGGTCAACGTAACGGCGGACAAAATTGCCGGAGAAATGCCCTACTGCCCGCCGAGGGTCGAGAGAGTGGAAACCCCCACGGGGCCGCATGAGATAACTGTTTCCTCCTACGACTGTCCCGCCATGAGGGAGTGGGAGAACAAGAGAAAAATGTGGCAGAGGCGCCTCTACCTCCTCATGCCGGGCCACCACTACGCCCAGCTGATATTGAGCGCCTTCGCGGGGGACGAGGGGCTGCAGGATTACCTCCCCATAGGGGAGGCGTTCCCACTGGGCTTCAACAGCCTTGCAATATTGCTCGTGGAGCTTATATTCCCCTTTAGTGTGGCCTACGCTCGCTTCATGACGAGCGACCTTAGGGGGTGAAGGGCTCAGCCCTTTGCAACCCCCATCGGCCTCATTCTCGCCACTAGATTCGCTATCCCCGCCTCGTGGACGGTGTTGACGACGTTGTCCACGCTCTTGTAGGCTCCTGGAGCCTCCTCGGCAACGACACGCTTGCTCGCGGCCCTCACGTATATGCCGCGCGTGGCCAGTTCACGCTCTATCTTCTCGCCCCTCCATGCCCTGGTTGCGGCGTGCCTGCTCATGAGCCTTCCGGCGCCGTGGCACGTGCTTCCAAAGGTCTCCCTCATGGAGCCCTCCGCTCCCGCCAAAACGTAGCTGGCAGTGCCCATCGAACCCGGGATCAGAACGGGCTGGCCGACGTCGCGGTAGGCCCTCGGGACATCGGGGTGGCCGGCCGGGAAGGCCCTTGTGGCGCCCTTCCTGTGGACGACCACCTTTACCTTCCTTCCGTCCACCTCGTGCTCTTCAACTTTGGCTATGTTGTGGGCGACGTCGTAGACGATCCCCATCTCCATGTCTTCAGCCTTCCTCCTGAAGACCTCCTCGAAGCTCTCCCTTACCCAGTGGGTTATCATCTGCCTGTTGGCCCAGGCGAAGTTTGCAGCAGCTTTCATCGCGCTGAAATAGCGCTGCCCTTCCTCCGTCTGGAAGGGGACGCTGACCAGCTCCCTGTCAGGCCAAGGAACTCCGTACTTCCTGTTCGCCTTCTCCATTATCCTGAGGTAGTCGCTCGCGACCTGGTGGCCGAGGCCGCGAGAGCCAGTGTGAACCATCACGACGACCTGTCCCTCGTAGAGGCCGTAGGCTTTCGCTATCTTCTCGTCGAAGACCTTGTCAACCACCTGAACCTCAAGGAAGTGGTTTCCTGAGCCGAGGGAACCGAGCTGAGGAGCACCGCGCTGCTTCGCCTTCTGGCTTACGGCGTTGGGATCGGCGCCCTCCATCCTTCCGCCCTCTTCGAGGTGCTCTAAATCCTCTTTCCAGCCGTAGCCGTTGTCTACCGCCCACTTGGCACCATCGGCGAGAACGTCGTCCAGCTGCGTCCAGTGGAGCCTCACGCGGCCCTTGCTACCCAGACCGGAGGGCACGTTCTTGAAGAGCGTGTCCACGAGCTGCTTGATGCGAGGCCTTACTTCCCTCTCGGTGAGGTTGGTTCTGATGAGCCTGACGCCGCAGTTGTGGACGACGACGCCGTTGGCTATGAAGTTGTGGGCTTTGTGATAGACGCCGATGTCGTAGAACCTGTCGTACTCTGGCCTAACGTGCTCCACTTTGACAACTTTTTCTGCGACAAAGCCGCCCTCGTAGCCCCTCTCTTTGGCGAACTCCTCGAAGGTCGGGAAGTCCTTTGGAACCCTCGGCTCTCTGTCCCCCTCGTAGATCGTCCTCTCGACGAAGCGCCTGTTCACCCTGCCCTTTACGGCCCCGTAGGCCTTGCCTATACTCCCGGTCTCAGCGTAAACCTTTCTGGCGGTCTCCATCGCCCGCTTTCTCTCATCCTTCACGCGCTCCTTGAACTTCAGGTAGGCGTAGGCAATAAGCCCCTTCGCCTTCTTCTCAATGTCGTACTCGTAGTTGACCTTACCCAGGAAGTTCCTGATGCTCTCCTCTCCAACGAGGGCCAGGCGGTAGGTAACGCCCTTCTTCGACTTTACCTTGTACACTGTGCTCTTAATTCCAAACTCTTCGAGGAGCCTGGCAACGTCGTTCATGAACTCCAGCAGGCTCTCTTCAAGCGGCTCATCCCTGGACTGAGTCAGGTTTACCGGGAGCGGCGTCACTCCCTTGAACTCCACGATGCTCCCGTCCGCCGCGAAGAGCCCAGCCAAGAAGTTCCTCTTGACCCAGAGAGGTGCACCCATTATCCATTCAGGGACGCGGTAGCTCTCCTTTGTCTTGTCCCCGCGCGGCATTCCAAGCTTCTCAAGCAGGAGGGCAAAGCTTCTGGATGCAACCCTCAGTTCCGCCGAAACGCTCTTGCCGCTGTATTGTCCGCTCACGGTCTCTATTCTGTAGTCCCTCTCGCGGACGTAGAGGCTGGCTCTGATGCCAAGGCTCTCAAGGTCTTTCTTAAGCTCCCTCAGCGTTTCTTCCTTTCCGTAGAAGCTCAGGGTGAGCCTTCCACCCATCTCGCCAAGATGACCATCGCCCAGGGCAAAGCCGAGTATCCTCGCGATTGTTCCAATCTTCGGGTCGTCCCACTGAAGCGGAATAAGGTTCCTCTCGCGGAGGAACTTTACCACCTGAGGGTCCTCGTCTTCGAAGGCGCTCTCATCAAGTAGGATGCCTTTCTTCTCCCCGTAGGGGACGCCCTCGAATGGATAAACCAGGACGTAATCACCCTCCCTTATGTTTCCAAGGTAGACGTAGCCCTCCGGGGTTAGAACCGGATGATCCTCACTTCCCTCAACTATAGTCCCGGTTTCCGTGACTATCCTAACGGCCTTCTCACCCTCTTCAACTTCCCTCTCGGCCACAAAAGCTATCCGTGAGAAGTCGTTGTGTCCCTCATCCGTGTTGTAGATCCTAAGCCCCTGGAGCTTGAACTTCTGGGGCATCTCCTCAACTTTCAGCCAGTATCCGTGCTCCGTGAGGACTTTGGTGCCCGGGGCAAGGCAGTTGATGTCGTAGCCCACCCCTCCGGGGCTTATTACGCCCTCCTTTGCGTCAAAGGCGGCCACACCGCCGATTGGGAAGCCGTAGCCCTGATGTCCGTCCGGCATTACGATGGAGTACTTGTAAATGCCCGGGAGCATCGCGACGTTGGCCGCCTGCTCCAGCGTCCTGTCCTTCCTCATCTTCTCGATGAGCTGGTCATCGGCGTAGACCCTTCCGAGGACGCGCATCCTCTTATCGAACTTCGGTATCTCCCACCTTATTTTGTCTATCCTCTTCAGCGGAACCATACCCTCACCCCCTTCTTAGGTCACCCTAAAATTATTTTAAACTTTCGAGGGGTTCAGCCGTCTGTCCTTTGGGACGTAGTTCTTCACAACGCCGTTGACGGCCTTGCCCCCACCCAGCCAGTAGGGGCCGTGGTGGAGAATCACCCATGCGTTGCCCTCGAACTCCACGCTGATGTCCTCCCCTGAAAGCCAGCGCTTCGTGTCCTTCCAGGAAATTTCTATAACGTTCTTCGTCGCCTTTGGTCCCACCAGAAAGCTCCCCTCAATCGTGAGCCTTATGCCGTCGCTCTCAACCTTGCCGAAGTACACACCCCCCTCCCCTTTAACCTCCCCCGGGCAACTCCCTTGGACGTAAACCTTTCGCTTGCCCTTAAATATGAACCCCACATCGGGCGCGTAGCCGTAGCCCTCTATCAGGAGCCTCCTCACGTCCTCAGGAGTCATGGCCATCACCCGGCTTAACTATCTTTGCTATGAAGAACGCCTCCGTATCGTTGTCCTGGGGGTGGATGCGCAGGGCCTTTTTAATCTCTCCAGAGTAGCTCTTCCCCTCCCATTCGAGCACAGGCTCGGTGCCCTTCACGGGCAGGTCTATCCTCTCCAATCTCGCGTCCGTCTTCCGGAGGAGGTAATCAACAACCCCCTCGTTTTCGAGGGGGTCTATCGTACAGGTAGAGTAGACGAGCACCCCACCGGGCTTGAGGGCCCTGTAGGCGGCCCTTATGAGCTTCTTCTGGATGTTCGAGTATGTTATTACCTTCCTGAGCCTCCAGTCCGTGAGGAATTTAAATCTCTTCCTCACCATCCCCACGCTCGAACACGGCGCGTCGAGGAGTACCCTGTCGAACTTCCCCTCAAAGCGGCCGAAATGGAAACCGTCCTTCACCGTCACAATCGCGTTGAGGACACCAAAGCGGTTGAGGTTGGCCAGCAGGATGTTGGCCCTCCACTTCTTCATGTCGTTCGCCACAAGACAGCCGGTGTTCCTCATGTACTGGGCTATCTGCGTGGTCTTTGCCCCAGGTGCCGCCGCCATGTCGAGGATAAGCTCTCCCTCCCGGGGCTCCAGAACTACGGGGGGAATCATGGAGCTGGCCTCCTGTGGAAAGACGAGGCCAAGGGAATACTCCACCATGGTGCCGAAATCACGGGTGTTTATGAAGAAGCCCTCACGCACCCAGGGTATCGGTTCGAGCTCGTACTCCTCCTCAAGGCGGGCCTTCACTATCTCCAGGGGCGCCTTCAGGGTGTTAATCCTTATGCTCTGGCGGAGCGGCCTAAGGGTGAACTCCCAGAACTCGTCCGAATCGTCCAGGTTGGAATAGCGCTCATAGAATCCCCTGTTCATGTCCCTTACTTCATCCCTCGCACTCATGCAACCACCTCATATGTCTGGGACCAGCTGGGCCATCCACCTGCCGTCGGGGATTTTCTCTATCCTCATCTCGTGGTAGGTTATGGCTTTAACTTCCTCCTTCGGCCCGTGCTTCTCGTAGTCGAGAACCTCACCGCAGGCCCTGGCCCTGAGCCCGTAGCCCTCTTCGGTTTTTTCGATGTTCACTCTCACGTCGCCGAAGACGAGCCCCTCCATGTCGTGGAGAACCAGTAACTCCTCTAGGAAGCTGTAGAGAAGTGCCATCAGGTCTTCGCCCTCGACCTCAACTTCCCTGCACTCCCTAGGCTCGACCTTCCTCACGTCCACCATGATGTCGAAGAGCGCCAGCGCAACTGCCTCAAAGGCCTCCTCCAGGGTCTCGCCGTAGCCGCGAATGCCTATGTCCGCGGTGTGCTCGTAGTGCTCCCATTCTCTCACAATCCCACCCTCCTCTCTGACGGGTTTATCTGAAGAGTTCAGCGATATTGGGAATTACACGAACCCTAGTCTCTCTGGAGAGAGGAACCTTATAAATTCACCCCCAAGCGAAACCGTTAATTAGACCGCCGTCGAAATGATGCCGGTGGTGACATGAGGGAGATAACACCCAAGAAGATTATCGAGAGGAAGGGGAAGGAAAAGATAACCATGGTGACCGCTTACGATTACCCATCGGCTATGTTAGCTGACAAAGCCGGGATGGACATAGTGTTCGTTGGAGACTCGCTCGGGATGGTTGTATACGGCGAGCAAAACACGCTAAACGTCTCCATGGAGCAGATGGTCTTCCACACAAGGGCCGTGGCGAAGGCCGTGAAGAGGGCGCTCGTTTTAGCGGACATGCCCTTTGGGAGCTACGAGGTGAGCGTTGAGGAGGGCGTTAGGAACGCGATAAGACTGATCCAGGCTGGAGCTGATGCGGTAAAGATAGAGGGCGGCCATGACCACAGGGAGCTCGTGAGGAAGCTCGTCCGCATGGGGATTCCCGTTATGGGGCACACGGGCTTAACACCCCAGCGCTACCTCCGCCTAGGCGGCTACAGACTTATGGGCGAGAACGAGGAGGAGATAGAGGAAATCCTCCGCGATGCTAGGGCCCTTGAGAAGGCCGGGGCTTTTGCCGTCGTCCTTGAGTTCACGCTGGCTGACGTGGCGAAGCTCGTTACGGAGGAAATCTCCATCCCCACGATAGGCATAGGCTCCGGCCCATGGGTTGATGGGCAGGTTCTGGTGTGGCACGACCTCCTCGGCATATACGAAAACGTTCCGCCCTTCGTGAAAAAGTACGCGGACATAGGGGGAATGATAAGGCTCGCCCTCGAGAACTACCGCGAGGATGTCAAGGAGGGGAAGTTCCCGGGGAAGGGGCACTACTGGGAGTTCCTCGACAAGGACGACTTTAGAAAAAAGGCTCAGAGGGCCCTTGAGATGCTGGAAAAAGATTAAGCTCTCTTCTCACTCTTGGTTTTTGCCATCCCCAGAGTCCCCACCGTTATCATTAGAAAGCCCACGACGTGTGTGAGCATTAAAGTCTCACCCAGAGCAAGCGATAGGGCTATAGCAACTGCCGGTGCGGGCGTTATTATGACGGTGGCCTTCGAGAGGTTTATGCGCTTTATCGAGGCGTACCAGAGAACCTGCCCCAGGGCAATGATGGCCCCCTCCACGACGGCCAGGGGATGGAAATCGAGCCCGTTCCAGAGGGCGAGGAGGAGCAGGAGAAGTGCTCCAAAGGTGTTTCTGAGCGCCGCGATGGTAACCGCGTCGTAGGGGAGTGTCTTCGCTATAACGTGGCCAATCTGCCAGAAGAGGGGAACAAGGAGAAGGAGCACATCCCCCTTCTCGGGCGTTATCATTCTACCGCCTGTAAGGACGAGTAGAAGGCCCAGGAGGGTCAGAAGGGCGTAGCCTACCGACCTCGTGGTTATGCGCTCGCGCAGAAAGAGATAGGAGAGGACGAACGAGTAAACCACCTCCGCACGCGTCAGGAGGGCGGCGTTTATCGCGGTGCTCATCCTCGCCCCGTAGGAGTACGCGAGGTAAGCCAGGGCCGTTCCGGAGAGACCCACCAAAAAGGCTTTCCCCACATCCCTCGGTGTCCACTGGGATCGGGAGCGGCGTTTTAGGAGCGGGGGCCAGAGGAGCAGGGAAGCAACGAGGGCCGAGAAGGCCGCAAAGCTCAGCGGATTTGATGGGTTTGTCTTTATCACCACAGGTTCGATGCCGTAAATGAAGAGTCCCGCGAACGCAAAAACTGTGCCGAAGGTCTCCCCTTTTGACGTCATGACATGGATTCGCATGGATACGTTAAATGCCTTTCCCCCGTTTGGTGTCGCGGGAGAATATGCTACGTTACAAGGGTTTTGGCGCCGGGGCAGGGATTTGAACCCTGGCGGGCTAACGCCCACGGACTCTCCAGGCCCGCGCCTTCCCTGGCTAGGCTACCCCGGCGCTTAAAAAGGGGAGAATCATGAGATGAGCTCAATCTCGATGGTGACATCCTCGGGAACGCGGATGCGCATGATCTGGCGCATGGCCCTCTCGTCGGCCTCTATGTCGATGAGCCTCTTGTGGACACGGAGCTCGAACTTGTCGAAGGTAGCGGTGCCCTCTCCATCGGGGCTCTTCCTGGTGGTTATCCTTATCCTCCTCGTCGGGAGGGGTATGGGACCGCTCATCCTGACTCCAGTCCTCTCTGCAATCTGCTTGACCTGGTTGGCGACCTCATCAAGTGAGCGAACATTGGTGCTCGCGAGTTTAATCCTTGCCTTTTGCATCCTGGAACACCCCTTGAAGTTTTAGATTTTAAAAAGGGGAATTAAAGGAGAAAGGCCCTTCACTCGGCCTTCTGGATTGAGATGACCATACCGGCAGCGACGGTCTGGCCCATGTCACGGATGGCGAACCTGCCCATCTGCGGTATCTCCTTGACCGGCTCGAGGACGAGCGGCTTGGTCGGCCTGAGGATGACGATGGCTGAGTCACCGGTCTTGATGAACTGCGGGTTCTGCTCAACGACGTTACCGGTCCTCGGGTCGAGCTTGGCGAGGAGCTCCTCGAACCTGACGGCAACCTGAGCGGTGTGGGCGTGGAGGACCGGGGTGTAGCCGATGGTGATGGCGGTCGGGTGGTTGAGGACGATGATCTGGGCCTTGAAGGTGTCCTTGGTCCTGATGACGGTCGGCGGAGTGTCGGTGTGTCCGGCAACGTCACCGCGCTTTATGTCGTTCTTACCGACACCACGGACGTTGAAACCGATGTTGTCACCCGGAAGGGCCTCGGGCATTGACTCGTGGTGCATCTCGATGCTCTTAACCTCACCCTGGATGGGCTTGTGGAAGATCGTTGAGGCCGGCTCGAAGATGACGACGTCACCGACCTTAAGCCTTCCGGTCTCGACACGGCCAACTGGGACGGTACCGACACCCTTGATTGAGTAAACGTCCTGGATCGGGATGCGGAGCGGCTTGTCAACGGGCTTGGGCGGCTCCTGGAGCTTGTCAAGGGCCTCGACGAGGGTCGGGCCGTTGTACCAGGGCATCTTGTCGCTCTTCTTGGCGACGTTGTCTCCCTCCCACGCGCTGATGGGTATGATCGGCACGTCCTTGTAGCCGAGCATCATGAGGAGCTTCTTGACCTGGTCGGCAACGGCCTTGAACTTCTTCTCGTCGTAGTTGACCATATCCATCTTGTTGACGGCCACGATCATCTGGCCGATACCGAGGGTCCTCGCAAGGAAAGCGTGCTCCTTGGTCTGGGGCATGACACCGTCGGTGACGGCAACGACGAGGACGGCCGCGTCGGCCTGGCTGGCACCGGTGATCATGTTCTTGACGAAGTCCCTGTGACCGGGAGCGTCAATGATGGTGAAGTACTTGTTGGGGGTCTCAAACTTCATGTGGGCAACGTCAATGGTGATACCCCTCTCCCTCTCTTCCTTGAGCCTGTCCATGACCCAGGCGAACTTGAAGGACTTACCCTTCTCACCCATCTGCTCGAACTTCTTGATGACCTGCTCCGGAATGTGGCCGGTCTCGAACATGAGCCTTCCGACGGTGGTGCTCTTTCCGTGGTCGACGTGTCCGATAAACACAATGTTAATGTGTGGCTTCTCCTTTGCCATCTCAACACACCTCCAAATTTCTACCTAACCCTACTGATAGGGATGGCTTTTTAAATCTTTCTGTAACCTCGGCTCTCTCCGGCAGGGAACCTGCCGCGGTTCGAGAGAGCCTCACGAGTCCACTCCAAACTACCAAAAAGAGTTTAAAAAGTTAACTCTAATTCCTCATGGGGTGATGTGGATGAAGATTCTGAGTGTGGGGGATAAAACGCTCGACGAGGCTCTCGGTGGAGGATTCCTTGAGGATACTGTCATGCTCCTCATATACGACTCTTATTCCTTAGGCTGGCTTTTGAGCTTCCACATAATGAAAGAGAGAATCAAAGACGGTGACTTCGGCCTCTTCATGAACTACAACCTTCCCGTGAGCAGGCTGGGGCTGCGCATGAGGCTCCTTGGTATTGACATGGAGGCGGAAGGCAAAAAAGGAAACCTGGCTATAGTGGACTTCTTCGGCTCCAGATACGGCATACGCTACGACCTCGACTACGTGTACCAGGTGGAGAACTTCGATGCCCAGACGTACATCCCCAAGTTCCTTCAGGTTTACTCCCGCATCATAAAGGAGAAGATTGGGGACAAGCGGGCAGTGGGGGTTAACTTCACAACGGACGGCATGGCCTTCGAGATTGGGGAGGACACCATAATACGCATACTGCGCAGCAACCTCGCCCACAAGGAGCAGGCCTACCTCACGAGCGCACCCGAGAGGAAGAGGCCCGTAAACATCCTGAACGTTAACAAGGATCGCGTGTCCCAGAGGTTCATAGCGTGGCTCACGGAACTTAGCGAGTACGTAATTGAGTTCTCCTCCAAGCCCGAGGGGAAGCCCTTCGGGGAGGAGGCAATGAACGTGATAAAGTCGCCGCTGGAGGCGTTTGAGCCCGCAACTTACGCATTCTCCATTAAGCACGGCAGAATAGTAATTCACAAAGAGTAGAAGAGAAACGCCCGCTCACTGCTGCGGGCAGACGTCCTTATCGGTCGGCGGGTTCGGGTCGAGACCCTTTCTCTGCCTTATCTGCCTTATTATGTTCGTGGCGAGCTCCCTCGGAACGCGCTTGAAGCCCGCGTGCTCGGTGCTCCAGAGGGCCTTACCGCTGGTGGCTCCCCTAAGGGCTCCAGCAAATCCAAACATCTCGGCCACGGGAGCCTCCGAGATGATGGTCATAACCTCTCCTTCCTGCTTCATGTCAATGAGCTGACCGCGCCTCTGGTTCATCTCCCTGCTGACGGCACCCATGTACTCGTAGGGCACGTTGATGATGACCTTCTGGTAGGGTTCGTAGAGCACGGGCTGGGCCTTCATCATGGCGCAGTGGATGGCTCCCCTGATGGCTGGGTATATCTGGGCCGGACCGCGGTGGACGTTGTCCTCGTGAATCTTGGCGTCGTGAAGCCTTACCATGACCTTCATGACGGGCTCCTTGGCGAGCGGACCCTCGTCCATCGCCATGTGGAAACCATCAACGAGGAGATCCATGACCTCGTTGAGGTACTGGAGACCCTTGGTGTTGTCGAGGAACATGTTGCCGTTGTAGACGTCAACTATACCCTTCGCAACCTCGTAGTCCATGCCGAGCTCGGCGAGCTTCTTTGCCACAGCTTTCGGGTCCTTGGGCCTGCCCTCGGGTATCTCGCCCTCGCGGATGGCCTGGTATATCTCATCTGGAAGCGGCTCGACGGTGATGTAGAACCTGTTGTGCTTGTTGGGTGACTTGCCCTCGACTATGGGGCTGCTCTTGCTTATGCTCTCGCGGTAGACCACTATCGGCTCCGAAACCTCGACGTCAATTCCCCAGTCCTCCCTGAGCTTGACGAGCTTGACCTCGAGGTGAAGCTCACCCATACCGCTGAGGAGGTGCTGGCCGGTCTCCTCGTCAATCTTGACGTGGAGCGTCGGGTCCTCCTTAGCGAGCTGTCTCAAAGCCTCGATGATCTTGGGGAGGTCCTTAACGTTCTTGGCCTCGATGGCGACGGTAACTACGGGCTCGCTCGTGTAGTGGAGGGCCTCGAAGGGCTCGATGAGCTCCTCGGCAACGGTCTCACCGGCCATAGCGTCCCTCAAACCGGTGACTGCGACGATGTTTCCAGCGGGGACTGCCTCCATGTTGACCCTCTCGGGACCCATGTAGATACCGACCTGCTGTATCCTCGCCTTCCTCTTGGCGGTTATGAGGTGAACCTCCTGGCCGGTCTTGACGGTACCGCTCCATACACGGCCGGTGGCAACCTCACCGGCGTGCTTGTCAATGATGATCTTGGTGACGACCATGACCATCTTGCCCTTGGGGTCGAGGTTGACCATTGACTGACCTATCGGGGTGTCAACGTCTCCCCTCCAGAGGTGCGGGATCCTGTACTTCTGGGCCTCTATCGGGTTCGGGAGGTGCTTAACGACCATATCGAGAACGACGGTGTGGAGCGGGGCCTTCTTCCTGAGGGTCTTCAGGTCACCGGCGTTGGTGAGGTCTATGATGTCCTTGAAGGAAACGCCCGTCTTCTTCATGTAGGGCACGCTGAGGGCCCAGTTGTAGTAAGCTGAACCGAAGGCGACGCTACCGTCGTTGACGTTGACGAGCCACTCGCTCCTGAACTCCTCGGGGGCGTAGCGCTTGATGAGCCTGTTAACCTCGGTGATGACCTTGACGAAGCGCTCCTGCATCTGCTGCGGGGTGAGCTTGAGCTCCTTGATGAGCCTATCCACCTTGTTGATGAAGAGAACCGGC
This sequence comes from Palaeococcus ferrophilus DSM 13482, assembly GCF_000966265.1. Taxonomy (NCBI): domain Archaea; kingdom Methanobacteriati; phylum Methanobacteriota; class Thermococci; order Thermococcales; family Thermococcaceae; genus Palaeococcus; species Palaeococcus ferrophilus. The sequence continues at coordinate 143,422 of NZ_LANF01000009.1, forward strand.
TTAACATACTCCCTGAGGGCCTGCCTGAGAACGGTCTCGGTCTGGGGCATGACGCCCTCGACTGCATCAACGACGATGATGGCACCGTCAATGGCCCTCATAGCCCTCGTAACGTCACCGCCGAAGTCAACGTGACCCGGGGTGTCGATGAGGTTGATGAGGTAGGTATCCCCTTCGTACTCGTGTATCATCGAAACGTTGGCCGCGTTGATGGTGATACCCCTCGCCTGCTCCTGCTCGTCGAAGTCAAGGACGAGCTGCTTTCCGGCGAGCTCCTCGCTTATCATTCCAGCACCGGCGAGCAGGTTGTCGCTCAGCGTCGTCTTACCGTGGTCAATATGAGCGGCAATACCCATGTTCCTAATCCTCTCGGGCTGGGTCATGAGCTCCTTAATGTGCTTAACCATTTCTTCCCTTCTTCCCATCACAAATCACCTCAATTCTCTCGATGAGCTTGTTCATCCTTCACTCTAAAAGTCCGGTTATAAATCTTTCTCTAAAAGGGGCACTCTTCAGCAGAAGGCTGGGGAAAGTTTTGGTTTCCGAATCGCAATCCGGGATGAATGGGCATAAAGGTTCCCGGAGAATACTTCAAGCTACAGGCGGAACGCCCCCACGAACGGAACGTAAACCCAGAAATCAAGCGTCCACTGCATCAACCGTACCTCCGGATTAAACCTTCCCGCGTAAATTGTAAAATGCAACCATAGCGGCTCAAATATGAATCCAAAGGCATATATAATTTGGGAGCGCAGTAAGGAATGATAATCACTCTTCTTTAATCAATTCAGGATGGAGATGGTTCTATGAAAAAGCACGCTGAGTATTTGGTTGTCGGTTCTGGCGCCGGTGGGGCCACCCTAGCGAGGGAGCTGAGCAGGGAGGGAAAGGAAGTTCTAATCGTTGAGGCTGGAAAGTACGAGGGGCACGTTGGGACTTTCAGGGACTCGCTCAGGTACTTCGACACAACCGGCTACATGACCCCGAGGACTTCCAGGGAAGGGGTCATCCTCTGGAGGACGATAATGGCCGGAGGCTCGACGGTTGTCTCATGCGCCAACGGAACGCGCTGCCTACAGGAGGAGTTCAAGGATTTCGGGATAGAGCTGGAAGACGAGTTCAGGGAGGCAGAGAGGGAGATGAAGATAGCCCCCACGCCGAAGAGCCTTCTGTCCGATGCATCGCTGAGAATGCTCGACGTTTCGGCGCAGCTGGGCTACAAAATGGAGCCAATGCCGAAGTTCCTCGACTTTGCGAAGTGCATCCAGTGCGCCCAGTGCACGTTCGGCTGCCTTCAGAGCGCCAAATGGACGGCCCTCGACTACCTCAACGACGCGGTTTCACACGGTGCCGAGGTGCTCTACGGAACGGAAGTTAAGGAGGTCATTGCAGAGAACGGAAAGGTCTCTGGAGTCAGGGGGCGTGGAAAGAATGGATACGTGGAGATCGGGGCTGACAGCGTTATCCTAGCAGCGGGGGCGCTGGCCACACCGCTCATCCTCCAGAACTCCGAGGTGGAGAATGCAGGGGGCAACCTCTTCATTGACATATTCGTGAACGTCTACGGGAAAGCCGAGGGGCTGCACCAGACCAGGGAGCCGGCAATGGCGCTGGTAGACCACGAGTTCCACGACGAGAGGAGCTTCATCCTCTCCCCGTACATAAACACCAACAGGACCGTCAGGTTCATGGAGGCAGGCAGGAAGGGCTTCATGATGCCCACCGGCAAGCTCGTCGGTATGATGGTGAAGACCGCGGACGACTCCTCGGGCAGGGTCTACCCGAACGGGGACGTATCGAAGGGAGTAACCAGCAACGACAGGAAGAGGATAGAGGACGGAGTTACCGTTGCCAAGGAGATACTGAATGGCATAGGTGCCCAATCCTTCGTCGTGTCCAAGCCGCAGGGGGCCCACGTCGGCGGAACCGCCGGTATCGGACGGGTCGTTGATGAGAACCTGGAGACGAAGATCAGAAACCTCTACGTCTGCGACGCGAGCGTCCTCCCAAAGGCTCCGGGAATGCCCCCTATACTTACAATAGTCGCGCTGGCAAAGTGGCTCGGAAAAGCCCTCGCCCACTGACCTTTTAATTTTTTAGAAAAGCGGAAATGAGGGAGGAAAAGTCTCCAGCCCTCAGCGTGAGGACTGGGCAATCCTCTCAATCTCTTCCTTCCTGCTGTAGGCAAAGCTCTTGGTGTCCCTGTTGGCGGCCGCTATTATCTCCTCGGCCAGGGCCTCGGCGAAGCTGGTCTTGTTGCGGTAGCACTTGGCGCTGGCTCCGAGGGCGATGTTCTTGAGGGCTATGTCGAGACGCCTTATGGGTGAGACGTCAACGGCCATGTGGTAGCGGATTCCACCGAAAGCTATTGTGGTGGTGTCCTCCCTCGGGGCGGAGTTCTCGATGGCCCTGACGAGAACCTGGACAGGGTTCTGCTTGGTCCTGCGCTCGATGATTTCAAAGGCCTCCTTAACGTACTCGTAGACCTTAACCTTCTTGCTCATAAGTGAGCGGTGCTCTCTCCTCATGAAGTGGCCGCCGACCTTGTGGCCGCTTGAACCGCTCCTCATGAGCTTGTTGATCAGGCGCTCAACGATGTGGACGTTGGCCTTGCCGAAGGACTTCTTGGCGTGCCTTCCGTGGCTGTGGGGGACTATGATGGGTTTGAGGTTGATGTAGGGCTTGAGGGACGGGTCGGAAACCTCGACCTCCTCAACGCTCCACCTTCCGAAGAGCTTGACCTCCTTCGGCTGGTAAAATCTCTTCTGAATGCTCTCGACCTTCATCGCCATCACCTTCTCGGCTTCTCCTTCCTTCCCTTGACGAGCTCCTTGAGGGAAACCCTGTTGACCTTGACGACCTTGTAGCGGATTCCCGGGATATCACCGACTGGACCTCCCTTGGCACCACCGATTCCCTCAACGATGACCTCGTCGTGCTCGTCGATGTGGTTTATGGCACCGTCACCGGGGGTGAAGGCCGTGATGACCTTACCGTTCTTGATGAGCTGAACACGGACTGCCTTACGCATACCCGAGTTGGGCTGCTTAGCTTCAACCGCTATCTTCTCGAGGACTATGCCCTTCGCCTGCGGGGCTCCCTCGAGCGGGTCGCTCTTGACCTTAAGGTTGAGAACGCGCCTCTTGTATGTTATGTCACTCCACCTGAACTTCTTCCTCTTGAGCTTGAGCTTCCTTCCGGCAAACTCTCCATACGGGGCTTTCTTACCTGCCATGAGCATCACCTCAAATTATAATCACGTCATGAATACCGTGGTGTCTCTCCATCAGGTCACGGACGAGGTTTATGGTCTGGCCGCCCCTGCCTATGGCCTTGGGCTTCTCCCTCGGGTTGACATCGAGGAGGGCGACCTTCTTGCCATCCTTCTTTTCCGTGATGTGGACTTTTTTAACCTTTACGTTGGCTATCCTATAAATGTTTCTGAGGAACTCCTCTGGGTTCTCTGAGAACTCGATGAGGTCAACGCTCTTTCCTATCATGTTCTGTATCTTCTTGACGTTCGCTCCCCTCTTACCGAGGGCGAGGCCCATCTCACCGTGCTTGACCACGAATATAAGCCTGCCCCTGGTCTGGTCTATGATGCAGTCGAGGGCAGTTGCCCCCGTCATGCTCTCGAAGAGGGCGATGTACCTTATCTGTTCGGTGTTGAGCTTGAGCGGCATTATGCCTTACCCCCACCAAGGGCTAGGATTTTGCTCTCACCCGGCTCAATCACTGCGAGGGCTGCGACAACGAAGGGCTTACCGAGAACGGTGCCGAGCTCGACGCTGGTTCCCTCGAACACGTGGACAGGTATGTTGCTGAGCTTGGCGTAGTACTCTATGTCGTCCTTGACCTCCTTCGGGGCGTTCTTGGCGACAACTATGAGCTTTGCACCGCCGATTTTCGCAAGCTGGACGGTTCTCTTTGAACCGATGACAACCTCGCCGGTCTCAATAGCCTTCCTAAGTTCGAATGCTATGTCCATCAACTACACCTCCTCCTTCATTCTTCCTTTTTGACTGGGCGTATTGGAAGCTGCATTGTCAACTTAACCATTCCCGTTCCAAGCGGGACGGGCTGTCCTATGAGGACGTTTTCAACCACACCGTTGAGGGGGTCCATCTCTCCCCTCTCGGCGGCTTCGAATAGGTGTTGAGTGGTAATCTCGAAAGCGGCCCTTGCAAGGACGCTCGCCTTCTCACCAACCACACCGTGCCTTCCGATGGGCATGACTTTACCGCTCAGGGTCATCATATCCGCGACGAGCATTATGTGCCTCACATCAACCTCGAGACCCTGCTCCTCCATCGTGTTGACGATTTCCTCTATGATGGCGTTTCTGGCCGCTTCAATGCCGAGTACCTCCGCGATCTCGTGAATGTGGTTGGTCCTCGTCCTCGTCGGGTCAACGCCGGGGACCTTGAGCACCTGCTTGAGGTTTGAGCCTTCAGTATAAATTATGAACTCGTCCCCCTTGGGGGTAACGACGGTCTTGACGACACCGGAGAGACCTTTTAAGCGATGGCTTTTAACCTTTTCGGCAATCTTCCTCAGGTCAGAGAGCTTCTGGGCCTTCTTGGGGCGAACTATGAGGGTGTACCCCTCAAACTCAAACTCGGCGGTCTTGAAGGAACCCTTGAGCTTTTTCTGCACGTCTTCCATCGTGAGGCCGGCCTTCTCGAGCCTCTCGGGGTCTATCTCGATGATGACCTCCATGTTGAGGATGTCGGTGGTAACACTCTGGGCGAGGTTCATGACGGTGGTGCCCTCTATCTTTCTGGCCACCTCGTAGGCCTTCTCCTGGTCGTAGCGGTGCTCCTCATCGAGGTAAACCGTCATGATCGGCGTTGAGGGGTTCTTTCTCGCATCAACGATCTCGATGATTCTCGGGAGACCGAGGGTGACGTTAATCTCAGCGACACCGGCGTAGTGGAAGGTGTTGAGGGTCATCTGCGTTGAGGGCTCGCCTATTGACTGTGCCGCCACGGTTCCAACGGCCTCTCCGGGCTCTATGCGGGCCTTCTCGTACTCGTTAATGGCCTCCTCGATTATCGCGAGAACTTCCTTCTTTTTGAGCTTGTACTTCCTGTGGTACTCAATAATCCTCTCCGCGAGCTCCTCCCTCAAAGTGGGGGGGAGGATGGGGGCCTTCTCCTCCACGAGTTCGCGAATGGCTTTGTGTGTAAGGGACGCCATCTCACTCACCTCTCATCTTCAACAGGGTTCTCACTATAACCCTATCAATGTTCATCGTCTTTCCTCCCCAGCTCCTAGATGGGTCAATGCCGTCCTCACCGTACTGGAACTGCACTATGATGCCCGTTGGATCCCTGACCGTTCCGTCGTAGTCCACCTTGAGGTCCTGGAGCGCGTTTATTAGACGGCGCTGCATGTAACCGCTCTGGGCCGTTCTAACTGCCGTATCAACGAGACCTTCCCTACCACCCATTGCGTGGAAGAAGTACTCCGTTGGGGTGAGACCGCTCTTGTAGGAGTTGACGACGAATCCCTTCGCCCTTGCGCTTAGATCACCGGACTTGAAGTGGCTCGTGACCCTGCCGCGGTAGCCGCGGTAGAGGCGCTTACCACGGATGGACTGCTGTCCGAGTATGGCCGCCATCTGGGCTATGTTGAGGATCTTACCCCTCGCTCCCGTTTTGGCCATTATGACGGCGGAGTTGTTCATACCGAGGTACTGGGAAGCGATGTCACCTGCCTGATCCCTCGCCTCTGCCAGCTTCTGCATGATAAGGTTCTCGAGGGTCTCCTCAAGCGTCTTACCGGGCAGCGGCTCAAGCTCGCCCCTCTGGTAGGCCTCTATGAGCTGGCCAACTCTCTCCTCGGCAACGCGCACTATCTCCCTTATCCTCTCTATGGCCTCCTGCGGAAGGTCCTCGTCCTCTATGGAGGTGGTGAAGCCCCTGTGGGTTATGACGTAGATGGCCAGCTTCGTGACCCTGTCAAGGAACTTCCTACCCTCCTCCACGCCGTACTCCCTTATGATGAGGTCTAAGATCTTGCCGCCCTCCTTACCGTAGGCGCTCTTGTCTATCGCCCCGCTGAGCAGCTTCCCGTTCCTTATGTAAACGAAGCCGTCATCCGCGAGCTCCCTGACCTCATCGTCGCTGAGGACGAGCTTCTCCTCTATGGCCCTCTTCAGCTTCTCGCACTTCTCCTTGTCGGCACAGCCGAGCTTGTTCTCGTACCATATGGTGAAGTCCTTCGGGAGGAGCATGGAGAATATGGTCTTCCCGCTCCAGAGTTCCACGCCGTTCTCGACCTTGTCGGGCTCGGGAAGAGTCTCCACGTCAATGCCCGCGAAGGTCAGCATCTGCTCCACTTCAAGGCGGGTGAAGTAGGCCCCCTCGCGCGTGAGGAGGTAGCCTCCCGAGATGTGGTCCTGTATTCCTCCGATGATGGGGCCACCGAACCTCGGGGACATTATGTGGTACTGCACCTGCATGAGTATCATGGCTTCCGCCTGGGCCTCCTCGGTCTGCGGAACGTGGAGGTTCATCTCATCACCGTCGAAGTCGGCGTTGTAGGGCGGGCAGACCGCGAGGTTGAGGCGGAAGGTCCTGTAGGGCATCACCCTAACGCGGTGGGCCATGATGCTCATACGGTGAAGCGAGGGCTGGCGGTTGAAGAGCACTATGTCCCCATCCATGAGGTGCCTCTCGACGGTCCAGCCGATGTCGAGCATCTCAACTACCGCTTCCCTGTTGGTCTCCATGAGCCTTATTCTCCTTCCGAGGGGGTCGAGAACGTAGTTGGCACCGGGGTACTTGTCGGGGCCGTTCATAACGAGCTTCTTGAGCTTCTCGTAGTTGAACTCCGTGACCTTCTCCGGAACGGTAAGCTCCATGGCGACTTTTATGGGAACGCCGACCTCATTGATGCTTATCATGGGGTCGGGACTTATGACCGTACGGGCGGAGAAGTTGACACGCTTACCGCTTAGGTTGCCCCTGAAACGGCCCTCCTTACCCTTGAGCCTTTGGGAAAGGGTCTTGAGGGGCCTCCCGCTCTTGTGCTTGGCGGCGGGCACACCCACGGTCTCGTTGTTTATGTAGGTGGTGACGTGGTACTGGAGGAGGTCCCAGAGGTCCTCTATAATGAGCTGGGGCGCACCGGCCTCTATGTTCGTCTTGAGGCGATTGTTGATACGAATGATATCAACGAGCTTGTGGGTGAGGTCGTCCTCCGCCCTGATACCGTTCTCGAGGGTGATGGAGGGCCTCGAGGTAACGGGCGGGACCGGGAGGACCGTGAGAACCATCCACTCGGGCCTTGAGTTCTCGGGATGGAAGCCGAGGAGCTTGAGGTCCTTGTCGGGTATCTTCTCGAGCCTGTCGCGAACCTCGCTCGGCATCATCCTGTGCTTGTACTCGTTGCCCTCCTCGTCCTTCCTGTGCTCCCAGAAGATGGAAGGCTTCTCGAGCTTTATGGTGAACTGGGGCGCTCCGCAGTGGGGGCAGGTCTTCCTCTCCTTACCCTTCTTGTGTATCTCCTTGATGAGCTTGTTCCTGTCGGTTCTCCTGTCGCCTATAACCTCGAATTTGTTCATGTACTCCTCTATCTCCTCGTCCGTGAGGAGTATCCTTCCGCACTCGCGGCACGTGGTCTCGAGGGCGCGGAGTATGCTCTTGACGAAGCCTATATGGATGACGGGCCTTGCGAGCTCTATATGGCCGAAGTGACCGGGGCACTCCCCAGCGCGCGCTCCACAGGTCTCACAGCGAAGTCCCGGGTCAATGACGCCAAGGCGCTTGTCCATGAGGCCGCCCTCTATGGGGTAGCCGTCGTCATCGTAAGTGTCTGGAACGGTTATCTCGGCGGCGCTCATCTTTCGTATTTCCTGGGGAGCGAGGATACCAAATTCAATATTACCTATGACCTTCTTCATGGAGTTCATGGCTCTCACACCCTATCCTTCAATCTCAACCTCGGTCTTATCAACATGGCCTTGAGCTCGTCGAGGAGCAGTTTAAAGGCGTAGCTCATTTCGACCTTGCTTATCCTCTCTTCCTCGCCACAGACGGGGCAGTAGACCTTGCCCCTCTTCTTGTCGTCGAGTGCCAGGTGTCCGCAGCTCTCGCAGACCCATATTTCGCTCTTGTCGCTCTCTTCGAGGAGGCGCTCTATGAGGAGCATTGCCGCACCGTGGGCAACGAGCACGTCACGTTCCATCTCACCGAACCTGAGACCACCTTCGCGGGCCCTACCCTCCGTGGGCTGCTTGGTGAGCACCTGAACCGGACCGCGTGAGCGCGCGTGCATCTTGTCAGCCACCATGTGGTGGAGCCTCTGGTAGTAGATGACGCCCACGAATATGTCCGCCTCGAGCCTCCTTCCAGTGATTCCGTCGTAGAGTATCTCCTTACCGTTGTGCTTGAAGCCGAGCTCCTCCAGCTCCTTCCTGAGCTTCTCCTCGGGCTCTCCAATGAACGCGGTTCCATCAATGCGCCTTCCTTTCATTGACGCCACTTTTCCACCTATGGCCTCAAGGAGCTGTCCGACGGTCATACGGCTCGGGATACCGTGCGGGTTGACGATGAGATCCGGAACAATTCCGTTCTCGCTCCAGGGCATGTCCTCCTGCGGGACGATGAGGCCTATAACACCCTTCTGACCGTGTCTTGAGGCAAACTTGTCCCCAATCTCGGGAATCCTGAGGTCCCTCACGGTAACCTTGACGAGCTTCGTTCCATCCCCGCTCTCGGTTATGATGACCTTGTCAACTATACCCCTCTCGCTCGGTCTCACCGCCTCGCTCGTCTCCCTGCGCTCCTGGAGGATTATTCCCCCGAGGCCGGTCTGTTCTTCAAGGAACCTTGGTGGGGAGGTTCTTCCAACTAGGACGTCCTTGCCGTTGACCTTTGACTCGGGAAAGATTATACCATCCTCGTCGAGGTGCCTGTAGTACTGCTCACCGCGGTAGCCCCTGACCGTTGGGTCGGGAACCTCGAAGCGGTCCATCTGCCCTCCGAGGTACTTCTTCTCCTCCGCCTCGTAGGTTCTGAAGAAGCTTGACCTCGCGAGGCCGCGCTCTATGGAGGCCTTGTTCATTATGACGGCATCTTCCATGTTGTAGCCGCCGTAGCTGAGGACCGCAACCACGAAGTTCTGACCGGCCGGCCTCTCCTCGAAACCGACCGCACCCATAACGCGCGAGTTGACGAGCGGAACCTGCGGATAGTGCATGAGGTGACCGCGTGTATCAACCCTCAAACGGAAGTTTGCCCATCCAAGGCCGAGGCTCTGCTTGGCCATACCGGCACCGTAGGTGTTCCTCGGGGCGGCGTTGTGCTCCGGATAGGGAACGAGTGAAGCCGGGAGACCGAGTATCGCGGCGGGCATTATCTCGAGGTGGGTGTGCTCCTCCGTGACCTCCGAGGGCCAGAGGGCCACGTACGCGTTCTCCTCTTCCTCGGCATCGAGGTACTCAATGACGCCCAGTCTGACCAGGTCGTTCCAGCTGAGCTTTCCGCTCTTTATTCCCTCAACGTGCTCCCTGGTGAGCTTGGCCTTCCCGTTCTCGACTATGATGAGGGGCCTCCTGACCCTACCGTCGTCGGAGTTAACGTAAACTTCCTTAACGTCCTCGTAGTAGGCAACGTTTATTATGTCGCTGACCTTACCCGCGCGCCTCTCCGACTTAACGCGCTCAACCAGGGCCTTGCCGTCCTCTATAGTTCCTACGAGAACTCCGTTGAGGTAAACACGCCAGAGGTGCGGGTTGGGCCTCCTCTCCCTTATCGCCACCACGCCGAGCCTGCGGAGGTACTCGCGAACCTCCTCCTCGGGAACCGCGGTGGTTATCTGGGACATGAGTGAGAGGTTCTTGACCAGACCACAGTTGGGACCTTCCGGCGTTTCCGTCGGGCAGATTCTTCCCCAGTGGGTACCGTGTAAATCACGCGCCTCGAAGTGGGGCTGCTCCCTGCTCAGCGGAGAGGTAACGCGCCTGAGGTGGGAGAGCGTTGACATGTAGTTCGTCCTGTCGAGAAGCTGGCTGACACCGGTCCTTCCTCCCGGCCAGGCTCCCGTCGCCATCGCGTGCTCTATTCTCTCGCTCAAAACGTCGGGCCTCACGGAGTGTCTCACAAAGCGCTGGACGTTCTGGAAGACGTACTTGTCCCCCCTCCTCTGGTAGGTCTTGGTGAGCTGGTACTGCATGTCCTTGACGAGCTGACCAAAGGAAATCCTGAAGAGGTCCTTTAGAAGGTCACCCGCCAGCTTGAGCCTCTTGTTGGCGTAGTGATCCTTGTCGTCCTCGTTACGGAGGCCGAGCGAAAGCTCGAGAACCTTTAGGGCCATCATTCCAAGGTAGTAGGCCTTGTCAATCCTGTTCTCGGGGTCAACACCCATGTGCGGCAGGAGGTTGTTGTCTATGATGTGCTGGGCCCTTCTGAGCCTGTACTCCTTGGGCTGCCCCGGGAGGGCCTTCTTACCTATGAAGTCGAGGGCCTCCTCCTGGGTGTGGATTCCCATCTCGGCCGCATCGTCGAGGTTGTCGAAGAGCTCCTTCTGAATCTCCGGGTCGTCACTGACCGCCTCCACGATTTCCTTATCGCTCTCGAGACCGAGGGCGCGCATCACAACGACGAACTTCACAAGACCGGGCACGTTGGGCATAGAAACGTAGAGAAGGCCGTCCTTTCTCTTCTCAACCTGGATGAGGGCTCTATAACCGTGTCTGTATGAGAAGCACTTGGCCACGTAGCGGTTGTTCTTCTCGTCCCTTTCGACGAGGGTCTTGTTCGGGGCGAGGTCTTCGATAGAGACGATAACCCTCTCGGAACCGTTTATGATGAAGTATCCTCCCGGGTCCTTGGGGTCCTCCCCCACCTTCACAAGCTCCTCCTCGCTCATTCCGTTGAGCCTGCATGCCTTGGACTTGAGCATGATGGGGAGCTGGCCTATCCTGACCTCCACGCCCTCCTGCTCGATGCCGTTGACGACGGGTATCATCTCGAGGAAGAGCGGGGCCGCGTAGGTCAGGTTTCTTATGCGTGCGTCCATCGGGTAGAGGGGCTTCTTCTGACCCTGGGGTTCCTGGAACTCCGGTTCGCCTATCCTTATCCTTCCAAACTTGACCTCGAAGTTCGGGATGTCCGGCTTGACGCCCCCGAACTCATTTATGACCTCCTGGAGTCCACTCTCAAGGAAAGCGTTGTAGGAGTCAAGGTGCTGCCTTACAAGACCCTTTTCCTCCCAGTAATGCTCCATGACGTGCCAGAGGTCATCCGGATTAACCTCAACAAGTGTAGGACCTCTCATCATCTCACCTCACCAGAATCAATCCTCGATCACCAGGCGGTAGTAGTAGTACACGCCCGCGGTGGGACTCTTACGCTTAATCTCAATAACGTCCCCCGGCTCTGCACCAAGGGCCTGAACGGCCGGATCGCTGGCCTTTATCTGCGGTAGCTGAGAAAGCTTTATGCGGTACTTCTTGAGGAGTTCCTCCACTTCCTCCTCGCTCAGGACTCTATGCTCGGGAACCAGCTCGTGATCAAATATGCTAAACGTTTTTTTTCGCCGCCACAGAGAATTGCCCCCTTAATTTTTTTAGAATCATACGTGAACATGCTAACCCCAACCTTTTGCTTCGGGTATATAAGCTTTTCGTGAGGTAGTTTGGGTTTTTGCTTTATATTGCTTGCGTAAAGTTTAAAAAGCCGAAAAGAACGGAGGAGCGGCGCCAAACATAACATCAATGCCCATAAGTGTGCATAAAGGGGAATGGAGGGGAGCGCTATCATGGGCAGAGCTTGAGAATTAACTGGAACTTCAGGGTACTCCTGTCTCCCGGGGGAGCGTCCCTTGATGGCCAGAAGCAGTGGGGCATAGTAATTGTGGAGCCCCGGGCGGGATTTGAACCCGCGGCCTGCGGATTACAAGAGCGTCATCGCACTTAAAACGCTAAACGAAGTGTGGAACCATGAGAAAAAGGCTTTTTTGGAATGGCTTTCCCTCAAAATTGGCAGAGAAAGGACAGTGAAGGACTACTACAACGCGCTAAAGGTAATGTTCAAAGACTATGAAGTCAGGCCTACTAAAAAGAGTATCAAGAATGCTATTGACGCGCTCGGGAATAAGAAAAGGTACGTCTACGGCCTCAGGAACTTTCTGAAATATCTCACAGAAAAAGAACTCATCAACGAGGACTTCTCGAAAATGCTTCAAGGAGCAGCAAAAGCAAAGAAGAGCGGCGTGAGAGAAGTCCACCTCAACGACCACGAAATCACTGAGGCATGGCAGCATGTCAAAAACCGCCGCGAAGAGGCTCAGATGCTCTTCAAGGCGATGGTATTCTCAGGGATTCGCCTCGCGCAGCTCATCAGAATGTTCAAGACCTACGATCCGGCCAGGCTCCAGTTCCCGCTTGAGGGCATTGCTAGATACCCCATCAAGGACATATCTGAGGGTAAGAAAAAGGGCTTTTGGGCGTACTTCCCGGCCGACCTCGTGCCAGAACTAAGGAGATTTTCAGCGAAGGAAACGACAGCGTGGAAATGGGTTCGCTACGGGCGCGTTTCGGCAAACAGTATCAGGAAGTGGCACTACACCTTTTTGATACGGAAGGGCGTTCCTGCTGACCTCGCGGACTTCATTCAGGGGCGTGAGGCCGAAACGGTCGGAGCTCGGCACTACCTCAACAAGACGCTTCTCGCGGATGAGTGGTATTCCACGGTTGTTGATGACCTGAAGAAAGTCTTGGAGGGTGAAAAATGATTCCTGAAGAGCTTCTCAATGAATTGATAGCCCTTGTCCTTGTGGGCCTCATTGCCCTGTACTTCGTCAGACTGTTCTATGACGCAGTATTTCGCCCCTGGCGCCTCGTTGAGGAGCAGCTTCGGGAGATCGAGATGCACATAGAGACGCTCAAGAAGGGCGGAAAGAGGGCAAAACTCCACAGCTGGCTTTCCATGCCGGCCTGGCGTGGTGATATTGAGCGTCATCTGGAATTCCTCCTCGGCCTCCGCGAGCTAAAACGGGCCGAGTTGGAGCTTCTTGAAAAGCTGAGAGGTGGGGAAGAATGAATCCTATCGCGATAGTTTGGGCTTTTGTGGGTGGAGCGTTCGCGGTAGTGCTCTCCGCGTTGGCTTATGATGCGCTTGCAGCCTGGTGGGAGGCTCGCAAGTGGGCCTCGAAATATGAAAAAGTCCTGAAAAGATGAGGGGGTGAGCGGAGGAATGGCCCGGGAAAAGCTGAATGGTACTGGTTCGTATGTTTGGGGCTTTAGCATTGATAGAGAGACTCATTATATGATCAAAGAGTTATCACAGAAGCTTGGTCTGAAAAACGAGTCTGCAGTTGTCAGACTCGCAGTCAGAAAGCTCTACATGGACATCAAGGCTTAATTTTTGCGAACCTTTCTCATCTCTTTCGCATCTCCTTTTCGAGGATTCTTAAATATCACAATCGTATTCTCTATTTTGGGCACCTTCGGGCCTTCCTCCGCTCAAATCACTTCTCTCAAATTCACAGCGAGGCTGAGGCCGTAGGGAGAGGGCTCTGATGAAACCCGAAGGCCGATGAGGCCGCCGAACAAACCCTCCGGAGGGATGTGGATGTGAGGTTTCGGAAAAAGCTGGCTGGCTTGGTAGTGATTGCTATTTTCCTCGCGGCCCTGGCGGGCACGGCAAGCGCCGCAAGCCTCGATTTGCCGAAGTGGGTCATCGTTCCAGAGGATGCTACAAATTTCAGCGACGTGACGCTGTTCTGTGGGCTGGACGCGTATGATGCGAGCACGAACACGACGCCGTGCTATTATCAAGGCTCGGTAGTGAATGCGACGATAACATTCAATACAACGAGCAACTACCCGAAGCTTGTTTCTGGAAAAATCTTGAACGCGTTCAAGTTCAGTGGAAACACTGGTGAAGCAGTGTCGGTTGATTCGTTTAGTGTTCAGGAAATGACAAAAATGACAGTCGTAGCTTGGGTCTACTTGGATTCAGCCCCCAACACAAGAAGGGCGATAATTCAACACGGGGCGAATATATGGGCAGTATATGCATATTCAAACGGTTGGGGGCTTGTTTACAAGAATGACACAGCAGGTTTGGAGAAAAAATACTCTGTGAGTGTCACATGGCAGGTAGGCAGGTGGTACATGCTCGGGATGGTATTTGACAGTGGAACAATTGAGTTTTATATGGACGGGGAGTTGGTATCAACGCAAACAGCAGAAGACACGCATATTCCAGCGTACGCGGGACAGCTCTCAATTGGTTCATATTGGAAGGGGTTAGAGGCATCTCTCCCGGGCAAGATTGACGAAGTACGCTTCTATGAGAATGTTGCCCTCTCCCCTGACGAAATCAAGCTTCTCTATCTTGCCGGTCGCAAGAAGCTCTCCGAACCCGCCAACTTCCGCCAGATCTTCAGCCCGCTCATGGACCTCACGAGGGACAGGGCGACCTTCTACGCCGGCCTCGAAGTCTCGACAAGCGACCCGAGCGGCTACGTGCCCGTGCCAGAGTCGGCGGTCAACATGAGCATCACGAGCGCCGAGAAGCTCCAGAGCGACTACACGAATGCCCCATTTTACTATCAGGGCCACTACTGGTACCGCGCCGACAAGATCCAGTTCAACCTGCCGATCCAGTTTGAGACCGTCCGCACAAATGGCGACTTCGATGACGTCATAATACTTGATGAGGATCAGAAGACATATGTCTATGAGCGCGAGTTCAAGGTCACGAACCCCACTGCCGCGAAGTTGAACATTGTCTATTCTCTCGACCCGACCGAGCTCGGCTTTTCCGTGCTCCAGTATCCAGAATTCGAGCTGGACGGGGTCCGTATGGTCTCTTGGAGACCCGATGAGAACTCAAGCGAGCTCTACCTCATCCGCACCGACACCCTTGACCCTGGCGAAATCTCAACGCACTGGATCAAGAGCATCTGGACTCTTGGGAAGGAGGAGCTGAACTTCCCGGCGAAGCTCGAGGACTTTAGAAACATCCTCGACTGGCAGACGGCCCAAAAGATGGCAGAGAATGCCGTGAAAGGAAAAGCGGACACTTGGGTCAGGGTCATCAAGATCTCAAGCAATGCTGACGTCTCAAACGTGACGATATACGTGCCCTTGAAGGACGTCGAGGACGTGGATGACGTAGTCGAGGCCGTCGCCTTAACCGGCTCAAGGGCGACCTTGCAAGTCGAGGAGCTTGACGATGGCACCATCGCCGTCAAGGTTCCAGCTGATGCCTTCGTGAGCGGTGAGGCTGAGATCAAGGTCTTCTACAACAAGGAGACGAGCTGGTGGAAGAGCATCCTTGACAGGATTATGGGCATGGTCAAGATGATCAAGAGCTTTTTCGGCTTTGGAGGTGGCTGACTCGGTTGTTTGCGCCACCGTGATAACGCGCATGAGGTGATTGAGAAATGAGGTGGAGGAAAACTCTCGGCCTGCTGGCCGTTTTCCTGGTTGTGTTTTCCGTCTTTGCCGTAGTGAGGGCAGCAACAATTACAGAGACCGAGTGGGAGAACGCCATTGTTGATCCAGGAATTGAGCTAATAGCCGGCACAAACGCCACCCTCAATGCCACAATACTAACCTCAAGCGGCGACCCCTTTGCCCTTAGCAGCTACACGAACGCCGACACGCTTGAGGTTACCGCGAAATTCGTAGATGAGTATGGAAACGCCTTGGACATGGATGGGGACAGCGTTGCAGATGTTTATACTCTCACGAACACAAGCACTCCGGGCCTCTGGACTGGAACGATCACTGTCGGCAACGTGACTCCTGGCGAGTACACCCTCAAGATTGAGGCCCTCGCCAAGAACAGCACCGCCAACACTATCGTTGACAATGCGACGCTCGAAATGAGCGTCTGGATCGCCGGCGGCCCGTATTGGGTTGCCGTTGCTGACATCAAGGACGGCGACACGGTCGAGATTGGAAGCCTTAGCTTCACCATACGCGGCCTGAGCGATCTCGGAGCAATCCTCGACCTCGGAAACCTGAGCACCACCACGATCACGGACGATGACCGCGATGGCATCTTTGCCTGGAAGAACGACGTCACGAGCGATGGCGTTGATGACTGGATTGTCTTCGCAAAGAGCGACGATGACAGCGACAGATACGTGCTCATGGTCTACTCCAGCGATGCAAACCTCCTCGACGACTTCAACCTTGAGGACAAGTTCGAGGTTAGGAGCGACGACGGAAGGGTCAAGTTCACGAACAAGGTCTTCAAGGATCTCAACAATTACAAGGCGTATGTCGTTTGGGATGAGAGCCTTCTCGCCAAGCTCGGAATTAAGGCTGTTGATTATTACATCATCCCACTCCAGGGCCGCGACCACTGGAGAGAAGGATGGGGGAACGTCGAGAGGACTGACGTGAAGGTCGTCAAAAGGACCACCTACCTGTGGGGCCTCATGGGTGGCGAGGAAGAGGTCTACAGCGGCAACATATTCAACAAGAACGTGAACATTGACAACCTCATAAACGTCTTTGGAAAGTGGGTCGGCAATGCGGCATACTTCGGAAGCGGGCTGTGGGAGATCAGGAAGGGTCTCGGCGACATCACAATCCCAAGCAGCTACAGCCTCAAGGAAAGGAGCCTCAACGAGCTCTCTGTCAGCTCCGAGGACTTCAGAGGCTTCAACCCTGTCCTGAATCCGAGCGGAAAGGGCCTCTTCAAGCCAAGCCTCGACTGGAGAAGCATCCTCGGCCTTGACGAGGACGAGGACTCTACAAGCTCTTGAAGGGGGCCTGATCCATGAGGGCCCTTCCAGCGACTTTCATTATCTTCATTGTCCTTCTTTCTTCCTTCAGTGTTGCAGTAGCTGACAGCAGCTTCAACGAGACCATCAGCACGCCTGCCTTGGAGATGCCTTCTCTCACGATTTCAGATTACGTGAACAAAGCTCTCATCACGCTCAAGGCCTGGCGTTTCGACAGCACCGGCCTAATTGAGACTAACACGGGAATCTACGTTGATAAAAGGTTTTGGGACTGGCTTTCAGGCTCAATCCAAGAGAGCGCCAACCTCACCGACACGGCCCTCAAATGGGCTCAGGTGTTCAACCAGAAGGTTCAGAACGATGAACCAATCCAGTGGATCTTTATCACCTGGACAAAGCCGAACGAGAGGCTCAAGGAAGCCCTTGAAGCCCTCGGAGCTGAGGTGCTTTACGTTGACGACGACATCAATGCCATCTCGCTCAAGGCGAAGCCCTCGCTCATCAAGAACCTCGTATATTCACAGGCATTCGACTTTGATTATCGCTTCTACATCCGCGAGGTCTGGCCCGACCTCTACGTCGAGACCGGCCCCACGATCTTGGAGAATGAGACCACATTCACTCCGGCTAACGTGACAATTACCCCTGAACAGGTTTCCGGCGCAATCTGGAATATCAAGCTCGTTAAGGCTGACCTCGCCTGGAGTAAGGAGGGCATAACAGGCAAGGGCGTCACGGTCGCGGTTCTTGATACCGGTGTGGACTGTGACCACGTGATGCTCCAGGGAGCTTGTGTGGGCTTTGAGAACTTTGTAACTGACGAGCCTGCCAAAGATTTGAACGGTCATGGAACCCACGTCGCCGGTATCATCGCAGGGAGGCCTACCAAAGTCACGTGGGAAGGAAAGCAGGTTTATGTGAGTGGTGTCGCTCCAGAGGCAAACATCCTCGCAGTCAAGGTTCTTGGCCAGAACGGCGGCGGCACGATGACGCAGATCATCCAGGGCCTCGACTATGTTGTCGAGTGGAAGAAAAAGCACCCCGGCGAGCCGATAGTTATCAGCATGTCCCTTGGAAGTCCGTTCGGCTCTCCACGCGACCCGATGGTACAGAAGGTCGAGCAGATCATCAGGGAGGAGCACATTCCTGCGATTATTGCCGCAGGGAATGAGTTCGCAGTCATAGATTCTCCAGGACTTGCTTCGGGAGCCATTACAGTGGCTGCGGTGGATAGGGACATGAAAGTGGCGGACTTCAGCGGAAAGGGGCCGGGCCTAAACATCTACGACATCAAACCCGACATCGCCGCACCAGGAGTGAAAATCCTCTCTGCAAAAGCAGGAACAAAGAACGAGTTCATCGCAATGTCGGGAACCAGCATGGCTACTCCACATGTGAGCGGTGTCGTGGCGCTGATTTTGCAGAAGCATGGCGATTTGACTCCAGAGACGATCAAACTCATTCTCGAAAAGACGGCCTACCCCTTGGATGGCATTGACGCCCTGCCAACGTGGTCAGGAGCCGGAGTGGTTGATGCCTACGCCGCGGTCAAAGCCGAACCAAATGAAGCTGGAGGACTCATCGACTTCCTCAGGAGGTTGCTCGGATGAAGAAGTTCATTATCTTCCTCCTGATTATCCTCCTCTTCACGCTCTTCCTAGTCGGCGTGCAGAAGTTCCTAGAGAACGTGAGCCTTGCAATAGCAATCGCCCTCGTGCTCCGCATCGTGGATGAGTATGTGGATGGTGATTAACATGTTCGGCCTCGAAGACCTTCCGTTTCCAGTCAAGCTCATCATTGCAATTATCTTCGACGTAGTTGACGCACTAAATTGGCTTCCAGGCAGTGACGTGGTTGAAATGCCCATCGGGGGGCGATTGCATACCTGCTGACCGACAACGTCGGAGCGATGGCAGCAGGAGCGGCGGATGGAATCCTTCCCGCACCAATCGACTTCATTCCAACAACAACCGCCCTCGTGCTCGCGGACCATATGGGGTGGCTCTGAGCGCTTTCTTTTTTCTCAATTCAACGTGAGAGGTGAGAAAAATGGGGCTGCTCGCGATCATATTCCTCGTATTCATCATCACGTTTGCACTCGCGACGATGTGGTATTCCAGCGGTGAGGCTGCGTTCTTCCTAACTCTCGGCATAGTGGGCCTCGTCTTCTTTTGGGATCTCTCGTCCAACGGAGGCCAGTTCCTAGCCACACCAATCATCATGATCGGTGACTGGCTCGGCATCAGGCTCTGGACGGCGCTCTTCCTCTTCCTGACGACCTTAGGTGGCTATGTTTTCGGAAATTGGGGCAAAGCAATCGTCTTCCTCGTGCTGGCATTGATCATCCTTTACGCCCTCGGCCTCCTCGGACCGATAGCGAGCGGCGACCTGAGCGCGATCAAGCAGGCCGTCCAAGTCGGAGGTGGTGGGTGATGTACAATCCCTCCCTCGCCGCCGCGACCTCACAGGCAGTCATGCTGAGCGTCTTTGTCGTAGTAGCGGCGTTCTTTGCTTACTTCGTCACCTCCAGAAGGGCCGACGTATTTGGAGCCATCCTGCTCATGCTCCTCGCCGTATTCCTCGCAAAGAACTACTATTATCTCGTCTACGCCGCCGGTGCGATGCTCGTCCTTGCTACTGTGGCTTATATCACCAGCTATGATGAAGGGACAGTATCAGGGGCGCTGTTTTGGGCCGGAATCGGCCTCTTCGCCTCGCTCATGATATTCTACGTCATGCCCGAAACAATCAAGATGGGGCAGGATCAGGCATTCATCTACATCGTGCTCGTCCCGAGCTTCCTCATTGTCCTTATTTCGGACTGGAAAGGAAAATTCAACTTCGAGTGGGAGAACGCGCTCGCCATCCTTGCTCCAGTCTTCTTCGCCCTGGCATTTGTCAGCATGGTGGGGGTATCACACATCATTTGGGGAGCGGCGATCATGCTCTTTGCTGTCATACTCGAATACCTCAATGCAGGATTTGTCTCGACGGTGGCTTTCGTCAGTGGCTTCATCATCTGGCTCGACGATGTTGTCGGATATTCGCTTTACCCTGACCACGGAAACCTGGCAGCATTACACCTCCTTGGCCCAATAGGAGCGGGCCTCGTACTCATCTACATATACTTACTCGTGTGGGGTGATTGAAGTGAGAAAGAAAGCTCTCGCTCTAGTGTTTATTTTGATTTTAGCCGCTCCAGCCGTCTCGGCCCTGAGCCTGAAGGACCTACTCAAAGGGAGCATGGACGCAGCCCTCGACCTGTTCAAAAGAGAAATCTCACCAATAGACGGCTACAAATGCGTCAGCAAAGCCGAATCCATCATCCTTGAAGGGGCGCACTGGTATAATCCCGATTATTACATCTACGCCGAAAATGCAACCGTGGAGTTCTCATGGTGGATTCCAAGGCACGTTGACGTCAAAGCAAAGGCATATAGGGTTTATTTTGGCCTCTTTGCCCTCCAGGTTGAGGAAAACGACGACATCTGGTGGACGTGGTGGAGACCCTATGGAAGCAAAGGGCCAGGACTCGGAGCCTTTTGGGTCAGCGGTTTCGACTGGAAGAGAAGTGGAGTCAGCGAGGCAAAGAAGGCGTGCATCGCCTATGATCTGCCAAAGAGCGAGGACATCCTGAGCCTCGACTACGAGAACATGACCATCCTCGAAAACGGAACCGTGCAGATCGTTCTTGAGAACGGGACAGAGCTCTTCAGGGACTTTGATGAGGTTTTCAAGATTAAAGAGATCAGAACGGGAAGTTTTGAGTTCAAGCACCTGATTGGGCCGCTCTATCTTGTTAGGAAGAAAGATGAGGAAGGAGGTGAAGAGTGATGGATATAAAGAGGGGTCTGATTCTATCCGCCCTGTATGCTGTGCCGTTTTGGATAATTGCAGGACCTCCAGCGAGTGACATTGGACACGCCATACTGATTCCAATATACGTCGCAATCAGCTTCATACTCGCCGGCATCGTGATGGTGGTTGGCGCAAAGTTCTTCGACCTCGACATAATACCGTGGGGGCTCATTATTCTCGCCAGCCCGCTGTTTGCAGTGCCCTTCACTCTGATTCCAGGGCTCTGGTACGTGCCGGCGGCGGTGATTTTCGTCATCGGGCTGATAGGGGGGTAAGCTATGGACGAGGTTACCAAGCTTGAACGCATGCTCGAGGTCAACAGGGCGCTTAAGGAGAGGTTTGCACGGGAGGAAGCCCGCATCCTGCGCCTCCTCAAGCAGGCAAAGCAAGCAAAGATGAAAGGGGTGAATGAGCGTGGAACCCGCGCCTGAGGTCAGAGAAGACATCCGCGCCGAGCTCGCGGCGAAGGTCGAGGGGAAAGAAAGCCAGAAAAGCAGGGTACTCAAGCTCACACTAATCGGCATTGGCGCCGGCGCAGTCGCTGGCCTCGTGATGCTCGCCTTTCCAGGGTTCTACGACACGCTCGTCCAGGTACACGAAAGCCTGGCCGCGCCTAGATATTCATTCTATGTATTAATCGGTAGCATCCTCTTCGTCGAGTTCATGAGGGCGACTTGGGTCGAGTCGGCGAAAGCCCGCTCAAAGAGGCTCATCCCGCTCACATCACCCGAAATGGAAATTTGGGTCAAGGAAAAGCCGCTCCTCGGCCTCAAGTTCCCGTTCACGAGCAGGGAAGTCAAGAGCCGCAAGATAAAGCCCCACATTGTGGAAACGGAGTTGGGCTGGCGCGTGTATCCGAACAAGTCCCTCCTCTCGCCACAGTGGGACGGTGAGATCTACTTCATCCCGTATGATTCAATACATGGCTACGGCAACACGAGGGTCATCAGCGCCAGGAAACCAAGCCAACCAACTTACTACGAGACCGACCCCGTGACCGGTGAGGCCATTCCGGTCTACGTGTGGGAGCCCATAGATTTGGGCGAGGAAAAGTACATGAGAGCGCAGAAGGAAATCGCCTACCTCCAGGCCGAGAACCGCATCCTCCAGGAATACGCTGCCAGGGGCTACGAGCTGGCCAAGACCATTAGCCAAATTCCGCAGGAGTTCTTCGAGGAACTCTCCAACAGAGGCTTCGAGAAGGCGAAGCAGATCCTCGACATTATGGGCAAGGGCTTCTTCAGCGAAGTCGGGAAGATCAAGAAGGAAGAGATCTCCGCCATTTTGGAAGCAATCAAGAAAGACCGCGAGGCCTGGTGACTCTTTCGTTTTTCAATTTCCGCCGTGAAAGGGGCCGGACGTGAGTAGGGGTTCCGAAAGCGTCCGCCCCCACGGCAACGTCGGCCCGTGTGGGCCAAAAGGGCCGCGAGGTGATCAAGTCAAAGGCTGGCTTGATGGAGTGAAGGCCACACATCACGGGAATCGAGCATTGGAGTCGGGGGAGGTGAAAATGTGGCGAACGGGTTAGTCCTAAGTAGGTTTGAGTATATCTCCCGTTTGAAGGCCGAAGCGGCCGAGGATGGGGAAGCCAAGTACCTAGACCTCGCTCTTTCTCTCATGGAAAAGGCGACACAGCTTGAGGAGGAGATGGAAAAAGTCCCTGGCATTTACAAGGAGAAAAAGCTCGAAATTGCACTTTCCACGATAGAGCAGTACAAGCAGGCAAACGAGCTCCTCATCAAGGCGATTTTGGTTGGCGAGAGTGCAGAGATGGCATTGAGAAAGCTCGAAAGGATGCTGAGTTCAAGAGCGACGCTGAGGACGAAGATTATCGCAGTCCTCTACGGTGAGACCGAACCAGTAGGCCCCTCCGAGCTCGCCGAGCGCTTCGGCATCTCGGCACAGGCAGTACATCAGGCACTCCAGGAGCTCGACAAGCTTAAGGTCGTAGAGAAGGACGAGAAAGGCCACTACAAGCTCCGTGACGGCGTGATGGACGAGGTGTTTCGGCTTCTCTGGCAGAGCGTTGCAGAGCTCAAGGCGAGGGGAGGCGTATGATGAGTGCATATCTCGACCGCTTCGTCGTCCAGCCGCAGGAAATCAAAATCGACCAGCCAAGAACTCATGCCGTGGGAATTACCCGAGGCAGGAATTTCGTTTACGTGTCCGCCGACATGGTGCATCGCTATATCTCCGGCCAGACTAACGCAGGGAAAACCACCCTTGCACAGACGCTCATGGAAGTTGACTTCCTCCGTGGGCGAAAAGTCGTCGAGATAGAGCCTGCCCTTGAGGCGAAGAACGAGAGAGCCTTCATGAATTTGCCAAACGATGACGATGTAATGCTCGAGGTCCTCAACAAGTACTTCCACCTTGAGCCAAGACCCTTCAAGGCCATCGTATACTCTCCAGCGACGCGGAAGTACAGGGCTTTCATGAAGAACGACGAGGGGATCCGCTCGAAGTTCTACAAGTCGCTCAAAATCACCGAGCCCGACGTTGTAGACCTCATCCCGGCCATTTTCCCTGGTGGATCCATTGAAAGGCTCATCATCAACAAGGCATATAAGAAATACACTGAAGAGATCCGGCCAAAGAGGAAAGAGCGCTCTATATCAGAATTCCTGGAAGTCTTCGAGGAGGTCGGAAAAGAGGCAAACTTCAGCAGCTTCACCCTGCTCAAGCTCGAATACATAGCGAGCGTCCTCCACAGCAACGGAGAGTACAAAATAGATGAAATACTCAAGAAAAAAGACGAGATCAGCGTTTTCACGTTCACTTTCATAAGGGACCCGCTCGAAAGGTACCTGTGGGCCATGGCCATTCTCAACATTATCTATGACAGATGGGAGTATCTCAAGCGGAAAGAAGATATTCTGAGCTTCTATGTAGCCGATGCCCATCTGCTCGCACCAAAGAAGAAGAAAGACATGATCGACACCCTCGCCAGGTACCAGGAGCGCATGAAACAGAACTTGCAAGTCTACTCAAGAATCTCGCGAGGAAAAGGGCTATTGTGGACATTTGACAGTCAGGAATTCGACGACCTTGACGATGTCGTGGTTGCACAGTGCCAAGAGAGGTTCATCAAACGCATGAGGAACCGGGAAGTTGCCGACAGGCTGAAGCTCGACCACACAGAGCTGCGGAGGCTCGACAAGAAGTTCGCATACTTCGATGATGGCTACATGGTCAAGAAAATCCTCGTCAGGCCACCCATGAGCCGGAAGGCCCGCTCCGGAGAATTTCTTCCGATACACTTCATCAAGGAATACGAGAGGTGGGAGAATGAGGAAGCGAATTATTAGTGTCTTACTCATAATAATATATATAGGAATATTGGAAAGCGCTGCGGCCATGAGTCAAACATTGAAACTCGATATTAGCAGTGAGGTATATATTGATAACATGCTCATCACAATAGATAAGAACAAACTCGACAACCGCACCGCCGCGATTATTGATTACCAGAACAGAACCTACCTCGTTTGGGAAAATGAAAACATGACAATCGCAAATTACACAATCAAAGTTACCCCGTTCAAGGACTACGTTTACCTCGTGGTTTCCGCGCCCTTCAAATTCACCATTCGCTATCCAGTAGAAGAAAACCAAACCTCCACAAACACCACCGTCGCCAATCAAACGAGCTCAAATCAAACGGTCATCCCAAACACCACCACGCCGGCTCCTGGACCTGCTAACCTTACAGCAAATTATACATGCTCCAGCGTCGAGGAGTGTCAAAGAATCATCGACCAGCTCGAGGCAGAGCTCGAAAAGGAGAAACAGGAAAAAGCCGCGCTTGAGCGACAGATACAGTATCTCAAGCAGCAACTGAATCTCACAGAGCTCGAAAAGCAACAGTATGAGCAGCAAATCAAAATACTCGAGCAGGCCCTCGAGGAGAAGAACAAGCGCATACGTGAATTAGAGAGACAGATCGAGGAACTGCAGGCGCAGCAGTGGAGTTGGGAAACCTTCCGCGAGAAGAGCGAGGAACAGTACCTTCTCTGGACGCCATACCTCTTCCCGGCCGTGTTAGGAAGCCTCGTCGTATACTATCGCAGATACAAGCGGACGAAGAAGTACGCCGAGGTCATGATAGACCAGAAGGCCAGGGAGCTGAAAGAGGAGCTCCTGAGTGAGTACCTAAAGAAGGACATCCTGAGGGCCAAGATCGAGACCATCGTTGATGATCCGAACCTCCTCGTAATCCTGAGGACCATCATCCCGCAGCTGACCGGCTCGAGCGAGATCACGAAAGGTGACATCCTGAACATCGACATCGACCAGGTCGCCGAGCTCGCGAGAAAGAAGTTCCTGCTGAAGGAGAACCGCGTTGAATACCTGAAGAAGAAGCTCGCCGAACTCAAAGAGCAGATAAAGGAGGAGGTGGGCGAAGATGTTTGAATGGTTCTTCTTCCTTTCCCTTGCTTTGAGCGGCTGGCTAATCTACGAGATCACAAAAGACAAAGTGAGGGGCTACGGCAGATATTGGGTCACGATGAACGTCGAGGGCGACGCGGACCGGCTCGAGTACCTCATCAAGCAACTCGCCAAGGACCAGAAGATCAAGATTCGCAGTTTCAAAATCAGCGCCGAAAAGCCTTCCAAGCCGAAGAGGAAAAAGTTTTTTGGACGAACCACTAAAAAAGAAGAGGTGGGTCCCAAATGAAACGGCTTGCCACCCTCCTAATCTTTCTCCTCGCCGGCGCGATGGTGCCGGCCGGGATGGTGATAGCTGAACAGCAGCCCGTGACAACCCTCCAAGTTGTAGCCAGTCAGACCTGGACGAAGGAGATTCCAGGAGCAGTTGTGAACTGGACTGGTACATTTGACTACTCAAAAGAAGACGGGTGGGAAGCGGCTTTTGCAGTCTACTTCACAGAAACGGGCAACACTCACGGGGTCGCGGCAACTGAGAAAGGCTTCGTTGACGCAGACGGGAAATACATCTGGTTCCTAAAGAACGTCCAGACTGAGGACAATCCAGAAAATAAGGAACTCGGGCTCCTTGAAAGCTGGCACGAGCTCGTCGTGAAGTTCATCGACCCCCTAAGCGGGAAAGTCATCATAGACAACGAATTCAACGGCGAAACCTACACCCTCTATGTTGGAGATGAAATAGACATCTCGGAAGAGCTCGCCGATGCCTGGCAGGAGAAAACCATTCTCGAGCTGAAGGGCATAAATACCGGGCTCTTCGGCTCCAAGGCCGTCCTCGTACTCCACCACATCACCGCCATGAGCGGAACCGTGGAAGTCTATCCAAATCCAGGAAATCCGGCCGGGACAGAGCTCGGAGAAGGAGCACCTGCCCCGGCAGAGAACCAAACAGAACCCACTCCGAAAATCCCACATCTCAACCCGAGCACGCCAACGGCCGTGATAATAGTCGGTGAGCACGCGGCAGGAGCCGATGTGGCAGCGGGAGCAAAGGTTGGAATAGCTGTTCAGAAGTGGATTGACATCATCAAAGACAAGACAGCAGGAGAAGCAGCCAGGACATTCCTCGGGCCTCTTGGGCCTGCGATAACCAAAGCAACCATGGCTCCAGTCCAGAACCTCAACGCCGATGCCATGCTCGACACCGAAGTTACTGACCCTGAGAACCTTGCCCTTGTTGTGTACTCTGTTGGAGGGCCAGCAGCCAACCAGTACTCCGCCATGCTCAACAACCGCACGGATCTCCCCGTGAGATTCGTGAAAGAGGACGGCAGATGGTACCTTGTCAGCAAAACCGGTGAGCGGTGGAGCGGCAGCTATGGTGTTATCATGCTAATTCCAGCATCTAAAGACGCCTACGAACTGAAGATGAACCTCATGAGCGGCAAGTTTAAAATTATGGATGTGCTTGTTGCAGGTCTCGACAGATGGGGAACCTACGCCGCCTGCGAACTCCTCCAGGGCGAGTTCCTCAAGCCTATCAGCGGCATGAAGCCCGATGCAGACCTAATGACAGTGATTACACTACAAACACAGGTTCTTACAATGTTTGCGGACCCATTCAGCATTTTCGAGGTTGGCCCCGACCCAACAAAAGTGCCAATAACCGCCATCATCGTGGATAAAAATGGAAAAATAGTGAAAGTACTCGTTGGTTAGTTCTTTACTCTTTTTTAGTTGAGTGCAATCTCAACCCATGCAAAAAGTATTTCAAGTTACCCCTCCCAAAGATTGAGAGGTGAGAGCTATGAGTGATGGGGATGATGCATTCATCCAAATCTTTTTGGTAGTATTCTTCGCAATCCTTCTAATGTTCATAGGGCGCACAGTAGGTGGGCCACTTGGAGAAATTTTTAGTAATGTTGGCTTTTTAATAGCCTCCACGGTGCTCTTGGGGATAGCCATTGTCATCTTAATTCTGGTGTTACGTGAGTGACCACACTATCTTTACAGACAGGGTCTCATGAAGAGTTAGACCACCCCTGATGTAATCTACCCCACAGAGCGGTTTACACAACCCCTGTCGGCTACTCCCATAACGGAGAATCACCAGCTACCTTCATCAAAATACTCAAAGCACCGTTCACATCAGCGTTTATCTTGTACATTGGAACTTCCTCAAATAGACTACTTCAATATCTTTCGGCACAATGGATGCATTGGCACGAGACGGCACCACAAGGATTTTTCTTACAATCTTAACATTGGCTCCCGCAAGGTTCCTCGCATACCCATTGATCTGACTAATGCGCTCTTCAGTGACTTTACAAACAGCCTTAACCTCAACTATAACTCGCTCTATGCCCCCTCTAACGGGTGACGAAGGAGCAGGATTAGCTACTGTAAGGTCTTACTCTTCTGTGCACATTTTATAAATTCTAGAAAACCTTAAATATTTAATTTAAAAACTTAGAACTGAGAGAGAAAACAATTGATTTAAGGGGGGAGACATATGAGAAAACGAGAGCTCATCTTATACTACTTAATTAAAAGGTTCTACGAAATATATAAGCACCCCCTCGAAGGTCGTAAAAAAACTTCAAAAGTTAATATTCTTAGTCGAGCATTTTGACTTGGATACGAGCAGAATAGTTCCTTCTTCTGGAATCACAGGATATAAGTTTAAAATTTGGTATTATGGCCCATATTCAAGTGATCTCAAAGAGGATACCGATAATTTAGTAAAAGAGGGCGTACTAAACGAGGACGTTAAATATCTCGATGACTTTTTGTACACAGATGAATCCCCCAAGAGACTGTATCTCTATTCCCCGAAAACTAAGATCAGAATTGAAAATAAGCTTGATAGGCAAACTATCCAAAAGATCGACAAAATACTAGAAAAATTTGGTACCCAATCTCCATATGAGCTGGAGAAAACAGTGTCAAGCCTGCTGAATCTAGATCCTCTGAAAAAGCTGGAAGTGTGGGGGAAGTCATTAGATGAGTACATCTCGTCCTCAAATACTAATTAAACAGAATAAACCATTACCCATTAATACCCCCTCTGGTGTTGCTAATGCGACGATAATCCCCAAGTCTAGAAAAAAGAGATTATTAGAAACTATATGGGATCGGCTGGAGAGGGTTCCAGCAGACACACTTGAGAAACTGTTCTATATCTCCTGCAATCCTTCATCATTAGATTCAAGACAAAAAAAGAAAATAAAAGATTATTCAAAGTCTGCACACAAAAAATTGGGTCTAGGACATAGTTGGGGCCCCAAAGAATTAGAAAAACTTGGAGATGCCTCATCTTTGTTTTCACTGATCTTGGCGAACAGTTTATCTAATGATTTGGCTGGACTTTCAATTATATCAGAACCTGAAATCGATATTGGGGGCCAAATAGAATTTGACTATGCTATTGGAGTACATAATGGCCCCCATTTTAACTTGTTCCTACTTGCGGAATTAAAACGGTTCTCATCAGATAACAATCTGTATGAAGATGTTAAGAAGGCGTTTAATAAATTTACAGAACTCCACAACGCAGGAGTGTATAGCTCTTTTCTTCTTCATCTGCATCTTAGTGAAGAACTCGAAAAAAAAGCTAAGACAATAAGGATAATAAAAGCTGCTGAAAATTTGTGGGAAAGATTATCAAACAAAAACAATTCGAAGTTGTATATTGTAATAACTAAATCCCCATATAATACCTTTGTTAAAGATTTACGAGAGTTAACAACCATCATAGATAAATCTAAATTCTAAAGATTTCAGAAGGAGTTGGCCAAAACAGTTGCTTAACGGTAAACCTTATTTACTTAATATTTACTTATAAGCCGCAAACACCAAACTAAGTATAGTGGTGGGGAGCACAGGAGGCGCAAGCTGAATACTACCAAACAATGTGTTCCACCTCTTCTTTTTGACCAAACTTTTACGCTTAAAATGTTCTTATTCGCTTATAACTTCCAACTAAGAGATTTTCTCGAATTCGGTTATAAACCCGATTCATCAAAATCAATTTGTGTTATGTGGGGGTAGTATGGTGTCCACAGAGAGGAGCATGACATGGAAAAGAGGCCTTCAGAATGCCCCTTCTAAAGACTCACCCTCCTATCCCTTGCTTTTTTTTACAAAAGAAAAACCCCGGGGGAATTGAGAATGAAAAAACGGGAGGTACGCCTAAAAAAGATGGTAAGCCTGTCTTTGTTTTTTGTGATGGTGGTAATGTTAGCGACAACTAACAACGTCCAAAGCGCGACGGTAACAATGCGGGGTACACCTGAAAGTGAAGGACTTGTTCTAGTGTCCAACTCGACCACAGAGGTAACGTTTTCCGTGATTAGCAGCTCGGGAGATCCCTTCACCTTGGCTACATTCCCAACTGCCGACATGATAACTGTTACAGCTGAGCTCGTGGATGATTACGGAAACGCTCTCGACATTGATAACGACGGTATCGCCGACATATGGAACTGCATAGAAGATCCAGACGTACCAGGTCTTTGGAAGGCCAACATAACTATTGGAGTGGATTCTGAACCCGGCATATACCTCCTGAAAATCAAAGCCCTCGCAAAGAACAGTACCACTGACGAAATCATTGACCAAGGGAACCTAACAGTGGAGACCCTGATACTTGGGGGTCAATACGCCATCCAGTTCTTCAATGTAAAAGAGGATGACCGCTTTGAGTTAGGTTCCCTCGATATCAGAATAGGGGCCTTAAGTGATCTCGGAAGTATCGTTAGCATTGGAGACATAACCGACACACTAACACTGAGAGATAACAACGCTGATGGGGTTTGGGGTCAGCGGATTGACGTAAACAACGATGGAAGCATTGACGGGTGGTTGACCTTCATCCAGAACGGAGACAATTATGATATGATACTCTTCACAAACAACCAGAGCCTGATCGACTCCCTAATGCCAGAAGAGTCCTTCAAAATCCGCGGGGATGAAATTACTTTCAGAAACAGACTTCTCCGCGAGACTCGGGATTATCGTCACTTCAACTACTACACTCAAATCCTGTGGGATAACAGCTTTTGGGCCAATGCCGGCCTAAAGGCGACGGACTACTATATCGTCCCGTACAAGGGGAGAGAAAACTGGAAGATTACGCAATTCTCTAACGGCAGGATCCTTTCAGCAGTTATGAGAGTGAAGATTGTCAAGAGAACCACGATTCTAGGACTCTTCACAAGAGAAGAGGTCCCACTTGACGGCAACATTTGGACGACTAACACAAAGAGAGTTGATGAACTATCTCTACAACCAAGAGCTATCCTCTGGAGCTGGTACCCATCAGCAGGATACGGCGTCATCTGGAAGGCCGCGGTTGATATAACCGCCACAAAGGGGTACAGCATAAAACAGAAACAGGACTACAACGTCGAGTTCAGAGGAGATAACCCGCTCGACGGTCTAAACTGGCTGAGCCGCCAACTGAGTAAGGACCATGTAGATTGGTGGAAACTTCTCGGAGGTGATGAGGAATGATAGACCCCACTCCAGTCGTTACCTACCTCCACCAGGTTTCTTCGAAAATCTTCCCTTACCTTCCAGGGGAAGTTACAGCGCAGTCCGGAATATTAACCATCATCTGGTGGATCTCCTTAGCAGTAGCCCTATTCTACGTCTGGAGGGAAAGCTACATCTTAGAATTCATAGTGTACTGGCTACACCTGCTCTTTTGGGGCATGGTTGCAATAGTAACAATCCTACCTTTTGCCATCTTCGCCATAGTATTCCCACCACTGCTCCTACCCCTCATCGGAGTGGCCATATTCATCATTTCCAAGTACAGAGCACAACTAACAGGAAACTGGCCAATAGCGCTAATATGGACAATAGCAGTAGCAATCGGATCCATAATAGGGCCGATAGTTGATGCTTGGTTCTACGTGCACTATGCTCCAGGTGAGTACTAATGAACACTAGAAGGACTCTACGACGTTGGGCTCTAACGGTTCTCCTTTACATCTTCTACACCCTGCTATGGATCGTCACCAACGTACAAAAGATCCTGGAAAAGAAAGAGACTCATTTTTCAAGAAATTAAAAATTAAGAACCAAGAACATTCGTCTTAATCTCGCTTTCCATTGAATTAAACGGAATCCTAACCACCTCCAAATCCCCAATCCTGAAAACGAAATAATACTGGACCACAACTTTCGTCTTTTCCCCATTCTTCAAGTGGCTGACCCACCAATTATCCAGCTTTCCATTTTCGATAATAGTGTTCATGTCAAAAGTAGCAGTGCTCTGTGGCGGAATCAAAGCGGACTTCTCCTCCTCGCCCTCACCAACCTTGATATCATTCATATATACCTCATAAGCAATTCCCGAAACAGCCACAGGAAGAAGCTTATTCGTATTATACAGCACCACCGTGTGAGATATCTGAGTATACCCCTCCTCAACACTGTCCAACCTGGACGTAACATTAGCATAAAGCCGTATAGAAGCTAACTTCAAATCAATATCAATTGGCACATTCTTGAACTGAAGTCCGCTGAGAATATCAGTTTTCACAGTGCTTCTCTGCTCAAACGGCCACTCAAAATCAGTAACCTTCAAGTCAAAAGTTATGGATCCCTTCAAGAGAACATCAGTCTTCTCCCCATTCCTGAGATGGGAAACCCACCACTTGGGAATCTTCGTGTTGTCAATCTTTGTTAACAGAACTATGGTAGTGTTTGCCTTCGGTTGAAGGCTCGCAGGCCCCACATTCTTGCCCGCACCCATATCAACACCATTCATGTAGAGATGCACTGAGATGTTCTTTATGGGTATTGGAATAGAATTTGGATTGGAAACTACAATCTCAGTAATGACCTCCGAAGTGGTTGGGGTTATCTCGCCCCACCTATGGGAGACACTGAGAATCTGAGGCTTAAGAGTCTCGACCTTCTCCCCGATTTTCTCCTTAACGTTCCCTGATCCAATGCAGCCACTCGCCAAGCTAACTACCAAAAGCATTAAAACCCCGACAGCAAGCAGCTTTCTCATGACTTCTCCCCCCATTAACTAATTTTCAATAAACCCCCTTTACCCTGAGGAATATTAATCTTTCGCTACAATATCAAAGTTCAGAGCACGAAAATCATTTTATACTCATAACACCAAACATAGTCGGGTGGTGTGAGCACTTAAAGATCAGGAGGCGCAAGCATGACAGAAGAGCCAGGGACCATCGAGCCACTAGCGAAATTCCACGCAAAAGTTTACGTTAAAGGACGGATTAGAATAATCAGTAACGAACGGGACTTTCTCGGGTTATCGGACGGAGATATTGTTAAATTGATCATCCGGACCCTCGATGAGAATAAACATCCGGTGCACCGGGCATATTTCGAGGGCATGTTAGTTTCTGGAGGCAATGTCACAATTCCCAAAGAACTCATAAATAAGCTCGGGATTAAAAAAGGGGATGTTGTGGAAGTCCTCATGATAGGTTATCAGAAACTGCATGAGATTATCCCCGAAGAACACTACATCTTGCTTAAACAGTACAGTTCTGGAAAGTTCAAACTCATCTCCGCTGCTGAAGAAAAACAATTGCTTGAGACTCTTACTTCTACTCTTTATTGAACAGCGAATTATATATATCTATAATTAATTCTTTAGAAAGAAGAAAGAAGAGAAGAGAAAAGTAATGTTTAGACCTCTCAGAAAGCCGGAATTTTGAAAAGTCAAATGTGATATCATTAATTCATAGTGATTAAAACTTTAGTTAGTAAAGTTGATGAATTAATTATCGCTATAAATAAATAATTCACCGCATTCCAAAACTGCTTTCGGATAACATATTCGATGTATTGTTCTGTTCAAGAACTTTGTTCAACTGGATTCATTAGTCCACGAAAGGTTTTTATAGTTTGGAACAAGAAATTTGTTCGAACAAAAATCTTGGCCTATGGTGATAAAGATGGGAAGAGGGCGGCCTCGTAAGTATGGACCTGTGAAGCGAATTGGTTTCGAGCTACCCTATGAGAAGTATCTGGAAATGGACCGTGTTAGGGACGGCAAAACGTGGGCCGAGTTCTTCACCGACTTGTTTGAGTTCGCGAAAGCGCATGGCAAGTTCTCACAGGTTCAGGAGGTCTAAAGATGGCAAGAAGAGGAGCCCCGAAGAGGCGCAAGGAACCCGTGGAGGAATGGCTCATCAGGTTAGAAGTCAGTTATGCCCGCAAGTTCGACGAGATGAGGGGCTCCCGCTCGAGGCCAGAGTTTCTGAAGAACCTTCTCGATGCAGCAACAATCGGAAATGTTGCCATGGTCCTCCGCGAGCGCGATGAGTACAAGGCCGAGGCTGAGAAATGGCGGAAAGCCTACGAGACATCTGAATCAAAGAACCTCCGTCTCGAGCAAGAGGTTGAGAAGCTCCGCCTCATCAAACAGGTTCTCGAAGAAGAGAACCGCCAGCTCAAGGCGGAGAACGCGGAGCTGAGGAAGCAGCTGAAGATGAGTGCTCGCGAGCGCCGTGCTGAGGACTTCAAGCAGGAGCTCTACGAGGTCATTGACCGTTACGGCAGGAACGGCAGGATAAAGATGGTTGATCTCCTGAAGCGGCTTGGCTATTCTTCCGACCTCATGAAGCGCGCAAAGACCCTCCTCGAGGAGTGGTTCGTGGAGGAGGACAATGTGCTCGTCTCGCAGGACCTTGGCCTCGTGGTGGAGAAGGATCCCCACTTTGGTGAGCTTGCTTGGGTGGTGAAGCGTATCGACTCCTTTCGTTCCCCAAAAGGAGTGATGGGGGTTGTGGCAGATGTCTGAGCCTGGCTATTTGGAGGAGTTGTTGGAGATGCTGGAGAGTCCAGACGAGGAAGAGCGTTGGCTGGCTATGGGGTTGCTTGACGACCTCGAAGAGGATCTGTTCATAGAGCGGAGTTGGAGGGGTATTTGATGACCGCCGAGGCAGAGTTTTGGAGTTTCGTCGCTCGGGAGCGGGCGGCGTCCATGGAGCAGCCCGCGGAAGTCCCCACTTTGCTCGAGTACATCGAGCGCGAGCTCCGCGTGGCCCGCGATACCGCATTCCGCCTGACCGTCAGCAGGGCGAAGGGCGCGGAGTACTGGACGGGCTACGCGGACGCGCTTGAGGACTTGATGAAGAAGATTGAGAGAAGGGAGGTGAGGGCATGAAGTGGAAGGTACGTGTTGCAGGGTATAAGGACTGGCATATTCGTCCTCTCGGAGGGCTTGGAGTTGTAGAAGGAGAGGAAGTGCAGGAAGTCATAGAAGTAGAGGCTGAAGACCGCTTTGAGGCGGCAGAGCTTGCAGAGAAGGAGTTCGAGAAGAAGGTTACTTTTTCGATGAGGTAGTGTGGGCGGAGCCGGTGGAGGAGGGTCGCCCATGAGGTGGAAGGTGTATTTTCAGTACGATGCGGGGGACTATATTGCAAAAGGGTGGTTTGCCCCCCGTGCAGAGAGGGCAGAAGAGGCTGTTGAGAGGGTCAAGAGAAAGCTGAGAGAGGAGTTTGGGATTGAAAAGCCCCTGATAACAAAAGTGCGCCCTGTGGGGGGTCGCTCATGAGCGAGGCGGCAGTCCAGGCGAAGTCTTTCCACGGCTATGATTTCCCCCTCTCAGCTTTTCCAAACCAGCCGCGTTTCCTACCGCCGGAGGAGTGGCATGAGGTCACGAGGGAGGCGAGGGTGGAGCTTGAACCGCCGCTTGAGCTCGCAGAGTGGGATGACTCTATACCAGTTGTCTTCAAGAGGTACCGCGGCATGCGCCCGCCTGCGGAGCTTGCCGAGTGGATTGGGAAGCGGAAGAAAAAGCTCGTCTTCCGTTATGGCCCAAGCAAGGAGTTCCACCGCTACAATACCCTCCGCTATGCAATGCAGTGGAACTTTTACGCGGGTAGGATGGGGGACGCGCACCGGTTCGTGGTTCTCTTCGTCGAGTGGGTTCTCCCACGCGTGGGGTACTACTTCAGGAGCGTGGCGCGGGTGATGGTTGTGACTGTATCGCCCGAGGAGGTACACACCAGGATTGTCGCAGGGGGTGAGTTCCCGTGGTGACTGATTTCGTGCCTGCCTCTGACCTCTATGTTCGCATGCGCTGCCCTCGTTGCGGGGCGGTGGTGAAGGGGAAGCGGGGCTCGCCCCTCTACTGCCGCCGTTGCGGCGCGCTCCTCGACATGGACGGGCATCTTATCATGGTGATCCACGAGGTGGAGGGGTTCTGATGGTCGAGCTGTTCTTTTTCGGCGTTGGCGAGGGATCATCAAGGAAAGCGATAGAAAGCTTTGCTCCTCGCAAGTTCAACGTCATGATCAATTACGCCAGCGCGGTCAAGCCGGTTCCAAAAAACGTCAACAAGCTCTTCATCGACAGTGGGGGCTATAGCTTCTTCTTCAAGCTCAGAGAGTATCCTGATCCGCACGAGAAGTATCTTGAATTCGTGCTGAAAAAGAACGCGGACTTCTTCGCGAACAGAGACTATCCATGCGAGCCAGAGGTTCTCCGCCAGACTTGCCGCACCGTCATGGAGAACCAGCTCAAGACTATCGAGAATCAAATCGCAATACAGGATCTCATTGAGGATCAGTATCCTGAGCTGAAAGACCGCTTCGTCGCAGTGGTCCAGGGATGGACGCTCGACGACTACCTGCGCATGCTCGATGAGATGAAAAGTCAGGGGCTTCTCACGAGGCTAATTGGTATTGGTTCAGTCTGCAGGCGTGGGCAGGAAAAACAGATTCGGCGCATTATCACTGCTCTTCGTGCAGAGCTCCCGCGTAAGTACGGGCTACATGCTTTTGGGGTGAAGTTCAGCGCTCTGAAGTACAAAGACGTGTGGGACGCGTTATACTCGGCAGATAGCCTCGCGTACAGGTATGGCATTGACAGAGTCAAGGATCCGCGGCCGATTCCAGAACAGATCAAAGAATCTCTTGCGAAGTGGATCAGCCGGCTTGATGCCCTCGCGACGACCCACTCAAATCAGCTGAGCCTCATGGAGGTGATATGATGGCCTCACGGACTGCTTTCGTCTATGATTCCTCTCTTCCTCTCCACCAGCTTGAGACGTTCTTCATTCGCCACAGCAAGGACGTCTTCAACCGGCTGGAGTTCAGCCGCGCCCTCGAAGCGGCCAGGGCGCTCTCTGATCAAAAGCACTTCGTGAAGGTCATGGACATTGACGCGCTCGTGGTCGTGGATAACGTCATCAGGGCGGGCTTTGAGATCAAGACGCTCCGGGAGAGCGTGGTGAACTACCGCGACGCTAACGGGTGGTATGTGAAGGTGAACGGCACTCAGTACAAGACTTACATGGATTTCGTAGCAAAGACGGGCATTGATGTCTATTACCTCATTCGCGTGCAGGGCTGGAGTGGGGTTTATTTCTACTTGTGGAGCGTCAAGCGGGCGCCGGTTCGCTTTGAGTGGCTTGGGAGCAGGGAGCACGAGACTTATGACTACTATGCTCTCATCAGGCGGGAGAAGGTGGCGAAGCTCGATGAGGAAGAGCTCGCGAAAACACTCAGAGACATTCTACTCGGGAGGTGACGGGGCGATGACTCTTAATTTTCATACGAAAGTTAACAGCGATAATAACAGCATCGCGTTATTATCATTTTTCCCAAACTATCTTTCGCCGACAATCAAGGGTATTCGCCGGAAAACCGGGGATAATATACACCACCCGTACCTATTCCCCCCAACTCCCGAAGCGTCCTGGACGGTGAAAAATATGAATGTTGTAAACGAAATAATAGGGGTGGTATAATGCCACGCAAACGGAAGTTTCCCGACTATGTTTCGATCCGAGTTCCCGTATACCAACCGCCGAACAGCGTTCTCGAACTCCTCTTCGATGGCAAGACTCTAGAGATAGCCAAGAGGGTCATCACATACCTCAAGCAGAACGGCGGCCTCTTCAAAGATGAGTATCAGGAGGCCCTCGGCGTGGACGGTGCTGATAAGGTCATATACTTCAGAGTCATGAAGAAGCTCCTGGCCCTCGGCATGGTGAGGGAGGATGCTGGAGTGTACAAGCTGGACGAGCGCTTCTCTGAAAGAATGGAAAACTTGGCCAAGATGTGGAAGTTCGAGATTGGCAAAGTCGCTGAGCTCTGGTGATGCCTCATGACCGCAATGGCTATATCCAGTCCGCAGTTAGTATTTCAGTGTAGTCACATGTGGCCACGTGTGGCCACACAATATTGGGCGGAGGAGGGCATTGAAATGGCTAAAAGAAAGCCTAAAAGAGCACGTATACCAATCCATATTACGCTGAGTCCGCAGGTCATCGAACTCATGGATAAGGCCACTTATAACAGGAGCCGTTACATAGAAGACGCCATTCTAATGAGGCTTTCACACGAGGGACGGTTTTTCAAAAGCGAAGGACAATTGTGGAGCCCCGGGCGGGATTTGAACCCGCGGCCTGCGGATTACAAGTCCGCCGCCCCGCCAGGCTAGGCTACCGGGGCACCCGATGAGAAAGAGAGGAGAAGCGTATATAAAATTTTCGCAGCTAAAGGTGCTCCTCCAGGAACTTCTTCACCCTGGCCTTCCACTCTCCGGGGCGGGAGTTGAGCGTCCTGACGTGGGCCGCATCCGTGACCCATAACTCCACTGTGGGGTTTATCCTCCTGTTGCGCTCGTAGAACTCCCCCACTTCCTCAACCTTAACGAGCGGGTCCTTTTCTCCTGCTATGAG
The DNA here is from genome assembly GCF_000966265.1 of Palaeococcus ferrophilus DSM 13482. NCBI lineage: Archaea > Methanobacteriati > Methanobacteriota > Thermococci > Thermococcales > Thermococcaceae > Palaeococcus > Palaeococcus ferrophilus. The sequence goes on from NZ_LANF01000009.1 coordinate 181,073, forward strand.
GAGGAGGGGCTTCCTGACCTTGTCGGCGTACTCTATCGGGTGGACTTCCTTTCCGCCGCTGAAGAGCTTCGTTAAGGGCTTAACGAAGATGTAGAGCCACTCCGGTAGTTTAGCGAAGTACTTCAAACCGCGCGCCCCGGTCCTGTCGAGATTCATCGGCGGACTGTCAGCGACGCCGCAGCAGACCTCTGGAATTTCTGCAAGCGAGCGGATTGTCACCATAGCGCCCATCGAGAAGCCGATGAGTCCGATTTTGCTCGCTTTCTCTGGGTGGTTCTCCCCCAACCACCTAACGGCCGCCTTGATATCGAGCAGCTCCCTATCCCCCACCGTCGTGTACTTACCCTCGCTCTTTCCGTGGGCGCGGAAGTCAAAGACGAGGACGTTGTAGCCCTCCTTCAGGAGGAACTCCACAGTCGGCTTCATGTAGAGCGAATACCACCTGCTCGCGGTGTAACCGTGGAGGGGTATGACGGTTTTATCGCTCCCGTTGTCAATCCACCAGCCGCTCAGCTTAAGGCCGTCTTCCGTTTCGAAGGTTACGTCCTCGTAGTCGAAGCCGAGGTCCTTCGGCGTCCACTCCTCGATCAACCTCGGGGGTTTCACCATCTTGTAGGCGACGAAGACAAGGAACGCGATAAAGACGAAGACTACAACCAGGATAACCTGCCATATCATTCTTCTCCCTCCAACTCCTTTAAGATTTCCTTAAATCTCCCCTCAAGGGGAGGGAGGTCTTTAACAATGGTTACCCACACAATCTCCGGGTTGATTCCAAAATATCCGTGGATGACCCTGTCCCGCATCGCGGCCATTGCCCTCCAGGGTACGTCAGGATACTTCTCCCGTATCTCCTTGGGAACACCCTTGGAAGCTTCACCTATGATTTCGATGCACCTGAGAACCGCATATATCGTCTTTTCATCTTTCACGAAATCTTGGAGGCTCATTCCTTCTGTAAACTCCCTAGCCTTTCTGATGTTTTCCAGTATGTCACGGATATAGAGGCGGTAGTCCCTCATATCTTAATGGCCTCCTTTGAAACGCTCTCCCAGAGCTCTTTTCTGAGTGACTTTTTTGGTATAAGATCAACTTTTACTCCAAGAAGGTCTGAAAGTTCCGTCTGAAGTTTTGCGATCGTGAGGAGTCCAACTGGCTCTTTGAACTCCACGAGGATATCAACGTCGCTGGATTCTCCTGCCTCCTCCCTAGCGTAGGAACCAAAGATCTCAATATCAATGACACCATATTTTTCTTCAAGCTCTCTCCTGTGATCCTTTAATATTGAGATGATTTCGGGGAGGGCTTTCATAGGTCTCACCAAAAAAGATGGAAAAAATAATTTATTTAACCTTTCTCACCTCGAGCTCCCTCATGCTCCATATCAGGGGCATCGCGAGGAACACAAGGATTGCCCCCACTGGGAAGAGGATGCGGTAGTTGCCGCCCGCGAGGTCAACTATGGCCCCACCGATAGTACCCGCCAGCAGAACGGGGATTGACTTGGTGGCCTCGTAGACACCGTAGTACCTGCCCGTAAAGGCCTCCCTCTCAAACCTGGTGAGGAGGTCACCCACCACGGGGTAAGAGGCCGCTATGAGGGCCCCCCATCCAATTCCGGCTATGAGGAGTGCCGCGTAGATTTGTCCCTCCGTGTGGATGAACCACCCCCACAGGAGGGGGAGGGCGAAGATAAAACCGCCCAGGATTATGCTGAGCCTCCTTCCCACCTTATCGTAGATGTAGCCTCCGGGGAGTGAACCTATGAGGACGGCAACGTTGAAGAGGGCCATGAGGTAAAGGCCCATCGAGGTCACCGCGTCAATGTTCTCAGGGGTTGCGCTGCCCTTCAGGATGAACGCTATAATACCATAAAGGAATATGGCTATGAACTCGAAGCTCATCCACCACAGGATCTGGGCCGTGTAGAACTTCAGGAAGTCCCGCGTGGTGAATATGCTCCTAACGTACTCCCCAAGGGTCTCGTTTTCCTCTATCTCCGGTGCTTCCGGCTCTCTGACCCTGTAATACACGAAGGCCGCCGCAAGGAATAGGAATAGCGCCGTGAGTCCGAAGGGGCCGATGTAGTCCTTCCCGTACTTCGCGACGAGGAAGCCCCCAAGACCGAAGAGGAAGAGGTTGCCCGCCCATTCGAGGAGCGTTATAACTCCGCTGGCCTTTCCGCGCTGGCCGCTTTCAACGGTATCGGGCATCAGGGCCCTGAACTGCGCGGTGTAGAGGTGGAGCGAGAAGTAAAGGAAGCCAAGGGCAAGAGCAAAGCCCCAGAGGGGGGCGCCCATCCTGTAGGAAGTCCATATCATGAGCGTCGCAAGGGCCGCGAGTATTCCGCCCAGGAAAATGAAGGGCCTCCTTCTGCCGTGGCGTGATTTTATGGTGTCGCTGTAGTACCCGAGGAGCGGCGGGACCAGTAAGCCTATAAAGCCCTCGAGGGCCAGAATACTTCCCTTAACAAAGGCGGAACTGGTGTAGTCGGAGAGCAGCGGGAAGGAGAACCCCTTGTTGAGGGCCCATCCCATGCTCCTGCTAAATCCGAGGATTGCCAGACCGAGAACGACACCCCAGTTGAATCCCTTTCTCTCCATTGTTTCACCCCCATTTTCGAGCCGTTGATTTTCAGGGTAAATCAAAGAAGGGAGGGGCTCAATCCATGTCAGGTACGTAGTCGAGGGCATCCCCTTTGACCCCGACTATGTCACCCCTCCTGACGAACTGCATCGTCACCGCCGAGAGGATGAAGAACGTTACCGCGAAGGGCAGGAGCGTTTTGTATCCGATAACATCGAGGAAGGCTCCCGCCAAAGGTGGAGCCACAAGGTTTGCCGCCTGGCTGAAGAAGTAGTAGAGTCCCGTGTAGCCACCGAGCTTCTCCTCCGTCGTCATGTCCACGACCATGGGAAGGGAGTTGACGTTCACTAGCGCCCAGCCGACGCCGCCGAAGAAGAAGAGCACCATGAACTTGAGCACTACTGGATCCGTCAGAGAGCTGCTTCCCGGCTTTGAGGCCTCTCCAAGGAGGTAAGCGAGGAGCATGACCGCACTCACCATTACAAGCCCAGTTGTAATCGTCTTCTTCCTCCCTATCCTTCCCCCTATGAGGCCCGCTGGAATCGCGAAGAGCATGAAGCTGAGGGAAACGACACCCATCAGGAAGGCCCCCGTGCTCTCCTCGATGCCGAGGTGATACTTCGCGTAGCTCGTGAAGAAGGTCTCTATGGAGTTGAAGGCAATGAACCAGAGGAATATTGAAAGCAGAATGAAGAACAGGCTCCTCTCGTGGCTCGCGAACACATCCTTCAGATTTTCCTTCAACTCGCCGAAGCTCTTGTGCGATGTCTCGGAGAGAAGCTTCCTCAGATTGATCCTCTCCCCCGGAACGCGGTACTCCTCCGGCTCGGGAACGAAGAGAACCACGAGGAGGTTGGCGAGCAGCATCACAGCAGCCCCGGCAAAGAACGGATAGGCGTAGTTCATGTCGTAAAGCACCTTACCTCCGAAGTACGCCAAAAGCGCCCCAATACCACCCATGAAGTTTATTACACCGTTGGCCTGGCTCCTCTTCTCGCTCGGCGTTATGTCGGGCATGAAGGCGATGACGGGTGAGCGGAAGAGCGCCATGAAGAAGTTCATGAAGATTATGGTGCCCATGAACAGGGCCAGACTTCCGTACTCCCTCGCCACAGGAATGAGCGCGAACATCAGTGCGGCTGAGGGCGCACCAAGCAGGATGTAGGGCTTTCTTCGCCCAAGGCGTGTCCTCGTTTTGTCGCTTAGGGCCCCCAGGAACGGGAGGAGCAGAACGGCGAAGAGGTTGTCAATGGTCATGACGAAGCCCGTCACCGTGCGGCTCATTTTGAACGTATCCTGAAGGAAAATCGGTATGTACGCGTTGTAGAGGGACCATATGATGCTTATCCCAAAGAAACCGAAACCGAGCAAGAATATGCGGCTGTACTTGAACTCCATAGTTTTACCACCCCACCACCACTAAGTGCACCAATGTCCTTAATTGGACGCTTTCTTTTTAAGGATTTGTGAACATTGTATTTCAGTATGAGAGCGCTCATATTTGGACATGCAGGCATCAGGGGCGGTCTTGAGAACACGCTCCCTGCCTTCGGGAGGGCCCTCAGATACGCGGACGGGATAGAGTTTGACGTTAGAACCACGGGCGATGGGAAGCTCGTAACCCACCACGACCCGGGTTTCCATGCCAACGGGAACTTCCAGCGCCTAAGGGAGATGAGCCTCGCAGAGCTGAGGAGGCTTCACCCGAACGGGGGGATAATACCGCAGGTTGATTACGTATTCAGAGCTTTTCCCAATGCGCTGTTCAACGCCGACGTCAAGGAGGTTGAAACGGTTGATGCCCTTCTAAATGCTGCGGGAAGGTACAAGGCCATTGAAAGAACGGTTTTTTCCTCGGAGAGGCCCGAAATCATCGAAGGGCTCCTCCGCGAGTGCCCGGACTGCAGGGTCGGCTTCTCGATAGTCGGCTACCGCTCCCTCTCATGGATTCCACGGCTGAAGGGCCTCTACTCACTCCACGTTCCGATAGACGGCCTCTCCTACGTGGGGTACGGGGCGTTCACGACGCTCCTGCGCGCCTTCAGAAAGCGCGACCTTAAGATATACCTCTGGAACCACGCCATGGACGAGCTCCGCTGGGTCCCCAGGCTTCTACCCTTCGTTGATGCGGTTATCTCCGATGACCCCGCACGACTGAGAAAGGTTTTTACGGGATTGGGGGGCAAAGTATTGGGGTGATCGTGTTGGCGGATAAGAGAATCTTCGTGCTCGGCCACAGGGGCTACTCGGCGAAGTATCCCGAGAACACCCTCCTTGCCTTTAGGAAGGCCATCGAGGCAGGCGCCGATGGCGTTGAGCTCGACGTCTGGCTCACGAGGGATGGTGAGGTCGTGGTGATCCACGATGAGACCGTTGACAGAACGAGCAACGGGAGCGGTAAGGTCAAGGAGATGACGCTCGATGAGCTCAAGTCCCTGGACTTCGGAAACGGGGAGAGAATCCCGACGCTGGAGGAGGTCTTCGAGGCCCTTCCCGAGGATGCCATAATCAACGTCGAGCTCAAGGATGCTGACGCCGCCGAGAAGGCCGCGGACATCATCAAAAGCCACAACCCGTCGAGGGTCATTGTATCATCCTTCCTCATAGATGCTCTGCGGGAGTACAGGAAGTACGATAGGGAGACCAGAATGGGGCTCCTCATCGACAGGGAGAAAGTCCTCTCACAGCTTCCGGCCCTCATCGGGGAGCTGTCCCTCTGGTCCATCAACCCTCCGATCGATGCGATGGCTCTCCTCGGCGTGGAGAAGACTGTCGGTGCTCTCCAGATGGCCAAAGGAGCTGGTCTTAAGGTCGTTCTCTGGTCATTGAACGACGAGAGCTACTACGCCAACGACAACCTCGTTAGGCTCGGCGGGCTCTTTGATGGAGTGATAGTCAACGACGTTGAGCGGATGGTTGATTACTTAAGGAAGCTCGGACTCAGGTGAGCTTCACCGAATCTCTAATATACCCCCTTAGCCATTTTTTGTCTTTGGTGACCATCAATGGAGAAGTTCATCCTATCTCTCGACGAGGGAACCACCTCGGCGAGGGCAATAATCTTCGACAGGGAGAGCAACATCCACGGAATAGGCCAGTACGAGTTTCCCCAGCACTACCCAAAGCCGGGATGGGTCGAGCACAATCCAGAGGAGATATGGGACGCTCAGCTCAGGGCGATAAAGACCGCAATTGAGAGGGCTAAAATCGAGCCGAGCCAGATAGCGGCCATTGGAGTCACCAACCAGCGCGAGACGACGCTCGTGTGGGACAGAGAGGGAAGGCCCCTCCACAACGCCATAGTCTGGCAGTGCAGGAGAACGGCCGAGATGGTGGAGGAGATAAAGCGCGAGTACGGGACGGTGATAAAGGAGAAGACGGGCCTCGTTCCCGATGCCTACTTCTCGGCCTCAAAGCTCAAATGGCTCCTCGACAACGTTCCGGGTTTGAGGGCAAAGGCCGAGAAAGGCGAGGTGATGTTCGGAACGGTGGATACCTTCCTCATCTACCGCTTAACTGGACAGCACGTTACTGACTACTCCAACGCCTCGAGGACGATGCTCTTCAACATAAAGAGGCTCGACTGGGACGATGAGCTCCTCGAGCTCTTCGGCATACCCGAGGCCATCCTCCCGGAGGTTAAGGAATCCAGCGAAATCTACGGCCACACGAGGAGGGAGCTCCTCGGCGCGGAAATCCCGGTGAGCGGAGACGCCGGAGACCAGCAGGCCGCCCTCTTTGGACAGGCCGCCTTCGAGACGGGAATGGTCAAGGCCACCTACGGCACCGGAAGCTTCATCCTTGCCAATACCGGTAAGATGGTACGCTTCTCCGAAAACCTCCTCACAACGATAGCGTGGGGTCTCAACGGAAGGGTAAACTACGCCCTTGAGGGGAGCGTCTTCGTAACCGGAGCCGCCGTCCAGTGGCTCAGGGACGGAATAAAGATAATCAAGCACGCCTCCGAGACGGAGGAGCTCGCCAGGAAGCTTGAGAGCAACGAGGGGGTTTACTTCGTCCCGGCCTTCGTCGGCCTTGGAGCGCCCTACTGGGACCAGTTCGCGCGCGGGCTGATAATCGGCATAACCCGCGGCACCGGCAGGGAGCACCTCGCGAGGGCCACGCTTGAGGCGATAGCGTATCTCACGAGGGACGTCGTCGAGGAGATGGAGAAGCTCGTTGGAATAAAGGAGCTCCGCGTTGATGGAGGGGCCACTTCAAACGACTTCCTGATGGGCTTCCAGGCGGACATACTCAACAGGCGCGTCGTGAGGCCCGTCGTGAAGGAGACGACGGCACTGGGTGCGGCCTACCTCGCTGGACTGGCCGTGGATTATTGGGAGGGCCTCGAGGAGATAAAGAGCCTCTGGAAGGCGGAGAAGGTCTTCGAGCCCAAGATGGACGAGGAAACGCGGGAGAGGCTCTACCGGGGCTGGAAGGAAGCTGTGAAGAGGGCCATGGGCTGGGCGAAGGTCGTGGGGACTATGCAGTAGAGGGAACACAATTGTTCACCTGACCGGTGTTCACCCCAGTTCTCCCTTTTTATGCTCAAAACTGTTCTCCAAAGGCTTTTAAGCCGACCTAAAGGCGAGAGAAAGCTTTAAAACATTGAAAGTCCTACCTTAAGTTAAATTGGAGGGGAGAATATGCGGACCAAGGTGGCCATAATTGGCGCTGGGATAAGCGGCGCGAGCATAGCGCGCGTTTTAAGTAGATACGAGAACCTTGAGGTTCACCTCATCGAGAAGGCACCGGACGTTGGCTGGGGCGTGAGCAAGGCCAACACCGCCCTCATCCACGGGGGCTACGACGATGAGCCGAACAAGTATCCAACGAGGGCCAGGCTCTGCGTTAAGGGGAACAGACTCTGGCACCGGTGGGTGAAGGAGCTCGAAATTCCCCACGTCTGGAACGGTGCCCTGATAGTGGCCACAAAGGAGAAGGACTTTGACACCCTGGAGAGGCTTTTGGAGCGCGGTCATAAAAACGGCGTCCCCGAGATGAGGATAGTTGATGGGAAGGAGCTCTTCCACCTCGAGCCGGGCCTCACGAGGGAAGCCATAGGCGCACTCTGGGTTCCGACGGTCGGACAGATAGGCCCGATTCCAGCCGTTATAGCCCTCGTCGAGAACGCGGTAGCAAACGGCGTCAAAACCCATCTTGAGACAGAAGTTACCGGCATAAAAGTGGAGAACGGCGAGGTAAAGGGCGTCGAAACCAACAACGGCTTCATAGAGGCGGAGGTAGTTATCAATGCCGCCGGCCTCTACGCCGACGAGATTGCCAGAATGGCCGGAATAGACTACTTCGAGATACACCCGAGGAAAGGTGAATACTGGATCTTCGACGAGGGCATTCCCGGCCCGAGGAGGGTTCTCTTCCCCACGCCAACGCCAATAAGCAAGGGGATCGTCGTGACGACGGAGATAAGCGGCCACCTCATGATAGGCCCCAACGCCCAGGACCTTCCGCGCGAGGAGAAGGAGGACTTCGCCACCACAGAGGAGGGCCTCGAACAGGTCTGGGAAGGGGCTAAGAAGCTCTGGCCAAACCTCCCTCAGAGGAGCAAGGTGATAAGGACCTTCGCAGGTTTAAGGCCCGAGCCCACAGGAGGGGACTTCATAATAAAGGCTGAGAAGGAGGTGTGGGGCTTCATAAACGTCGCGGGAATACGCTCTCCCGGACTGACGAGCGCTCCAGCTATAGCCTACGAGGTGAAGGACATAATCCAGCGTGACCTTGGAATCAAGCTTGTTGAGAAGGAGAAGTGGAACCCCTACAGGAAGGAGATAACCCACTTCTTCATGCTCCTGCCGGAGAAGGCGAACGAGCTGATAAAGGGGAACCCGTCCTACGGAAAGATAGTCTGCAGGTGCAACAACGTCAGCGAGGGAGACATCCTCGAGGCCATAGAGAGGATGAAGTTCATAGGCGTTAAGACCCCGAGCGTTGATTCCGTAAAGTTTAGAACGAAGGCCACGACCGGGACATGCCAGGGAAGCTTCTGCAGGCCGAGGATCGTACAGCTTTTGGCCAGGGAGTACGGCGTCAAGCCCTGGGAGGTAACCCTCAAGGGAAGGGGAAGTGAGATTGGAATAGGCGACGTTAAGGCCCTTCTCAGGGGGGATGAGGCATGATGGAGCCTTTCCTAGAGATACCGATGCTTTCCTACGACGTCGTCGTCATAGGCGGCGGGCCGGCCGGAATGGCGGCCGCGGCAAAGGCCAAGGAGCTCGGGCTCAACGTTCTCCTATTGGATGAGAACGATTATCTGGGCGGAATCCTCCCCCAGTGCGTCCACCCGGGCTTTGGAATCCACTACTTCAGGGAAGAGCTCACCGGCCCGGAGTTCGCGTCGAGGCTCGCGAAAAAAATGGTGAAGCTCGGCGTTGAGTACAGGACAGCGGCGAGGGTGCTTGAAATAAAGAACTACTCCGACCTTGAGAAGGTGGTGATATTCACCTCTCCAAGCGGCCTCTACCAGGTCTGGGCGAAGGCGATAATCTACGCCGCCGGTGCACGTGAGAGGCACGCCTTTGAGATTGGCATAGTTGGAGACCGTGTCGCCGGAATCTACACGGCTGGAGAGGCTCAGACCCTCATGGACATCTACGGAATAATGCCGGGAAAGGAAATCGTGATAGTGGGTTCCGGGGATGTGGGCTTAATAATGGCTCGCCGCTTTGCCCTTGAGGGGGCAAAGGTGAAGGCCGTCGTTGAGCTCATGCCTTATCCGGGCGGCCTTGCAAGGAACATCATGATACTTCGCGATTTCAACATTCCGCTCTACCTGAGCCACAAAGTGGTTGAAGTCCGCGGAAAGGGAAGGGTTGAGAGGGTCAAGGTCGTCAAGGTGGACGAGAACCTCAACGAAACGGGCGAGGAGTTCTGGATTGAGGCGGACACGCTGGTGATTTCAGCGGGCTTAATCCCGAGCGTCAAGAAGCTCAAGAAGATCGGCGTCGAGATAGACCCTTCAACCGGCGGACCGGTCGTGAACGACAGGCTTGAGACGAGCGTCCCGGGAATATTCGTTGCCGGAAACGCCCTCCTAATAAACGACCTCGTTGATTACGTTGCCGAGCAGGGTGAGTTAGCCGCTGAGAGCGCAAAGGAGTTCATAGAGAAGGGAGGGATAGAGAGCAGGAAGTGGGTGAAGGTGGAGAAGGGCGAGAACGTGCGTCTGATTGTCCCGCACTACCTGAGCGGCGACCGCGACGTTTACCTCTACCTGCGCGTTGCGAGGCCTATAGAGAACGCGGAGCTCAGGGTTCCCGAGGTGGGCAGGAGGATAAAGCTCGCCCTGGCAACGCCGGCGGAGATGATAAGGTTCAGGCTGAAGGCGGAGGAGATTCAAAAGGTAGGAGAAAAGCTCACCGTTGAGGTGGTGCGGGGATGAGGAAGACCTACCGCTTCACCTGCATCGTCTGCCCCCTCGGATGCTCGATAGAGGTGGAAATGGAGAAGGGAAAGGTCCTGGGCGTCACCGGCCACACCTGCCCGCGCGGAAAGGAGTGGGCGATAGAGGAGGTCACCAATCCAAAGAGGGTCGTTATGAGCGTGGTTCCAGTTGAAGGAGGAGCCCTTCCCACGGTGAGCGTCAAGACGGAGAAACCCGTCCCCAAGGAGAGGATTCCCGAACTCATGAGGTTTCTGGCCGGGTTAAAGCTTAAGGCGCCCGTGACCGTTGGCCAGGTCGTCGCGGAGTGGGAAGGGGTAAAAATAGTCGCCACGAGGGGGGCTTAACCCTTCGCGGCCTCTTTTTTAAGTTCTTCCGCCCAGTCAGGAAGCTTGAACCTGTAGTTCACATTTATCTCGTAGACGTTGCTGCCGGCGACCGTGAGGTTGGCGGCCTTGTAGAGGGAGAGCCTGTCCACGTTCACCTCGAGCTTCACGGGCAGGAACTCAGCGTTCACAAGCATTTCCCCGGAGTAGTGCTTTATCACATTGCTCGTCATCCGGGTGTCGTAATCGGCGTTTCCCGTGTGGGGAGCGCTCACGTAGGAGACCGTGGCGGAAATGTTGAAGCGGTAAAGGTCGTTCTCCTTCCCCGTGTACGTCAGCGTGGCGTTCTCCAGCCACGAGAGGTCGTGCTGTATGCCCAGCTCCTCGGTGAGGAGGTATTCCTCGAAGTTGTCCTCCGTGACCTCCGGGGGCAGTCCCGGCTTTAGGGCCTCGTAAAGGTCGCTGAGGTTGAAAACGGCGGCATTGGTTAGGTTCTTTCCTCCCTGAACCTGGTGCGTCTTTATGTAGTATTTACCTCCCTCGTAGAGCTCCCAGACCTCCAGAGTTCCGTTGCCCTCGGTTAGGGTGTGGGAGAAGTAAAGCCTGGCCTTCCTGTCAATTCCCGTTTCAATGCTCACCGTGTCGTTTGAGTCTGGGGAGGTTATTTTAACCGTGTAAACGTAGGCGTCCGCGCCTTCAAGCGATGATAGTATCTCATCCTTCGTCGGCACTTTGGTCCCCGAGAGACATCCCGAGAAGAGCACGATAAGCACAACGAGCAACGCAAGTCTCTTCATGCTTTCACCACCCCCACTAACGCACGGATGTTAATAACCTTTGGGTGCTTCAGCTCCTCAGCACTTCGAACTTCTGGATGAATATCCTCAGGTCTGTCCTGAAGGGCTCCCGGGCGTTGCCCATCTCCTCCTCGAGGAGCCTGAGGAAAGCTTCCTCGTCCGGCGCCTTCAGATAGAGCTCGTAAACTTTGTCCTTCAGCTCATCGAAGTACTCCACGTAGGGACGGGCCTCAAAGAGGGCCTTTTCCAGTTTTTCACTCATACTTCCTCACCCTCCATACCCTGTACCACCAACGGGCCATATCCTCCCTCTCGCCTATCATGAGGAAGTAGCGGATTATAGCCACGTTTATGAATATCAGCAGGATTGTGAATATCGAATAGGCCGGAACCCCGATGCTCAGGAACGCAAAATAGTCCCAGAAGAAGTGAAGGGCCATAGCGATCACGTAGTAGGGGAACAGAGAGGGGGTCTTCCCTTCCGCCCTGAGGCCATAGCCGACGCCTATTATGGCGCTCCACGTCGCGTGGGCAAAGGGAGTCAAGAATGCCCTCAGGATAGTCGTTCCGAGACCGTAACCAAGGCCATAGAGGAGGTTCTCCGTCGCGGCAAAGCCGAGGCCCGCGGCCACACCGTAGACAATACCATCCATCACCCCATCCATCTGGCCGGCGTTGAAGGGCCACCTTATGGCGAGGGCCTTTGAGGGCTCCTCAACGATTCCGGCAACGAGGGCTATATAGAAGGCACTGACGGGGAGCAGCGCGTAACCTCCCACACCGAAGTTCCCTCCCCCCGTGAGAACGGCCTCCAAAAACATCGCCACGCCCACGGAGAGCGTGGCCCCCATTATGAAAGTGCCGAGGACGTAGCGCTTGGGCTCGGGCTCGTACCTATCCCTGTGGTAGAAGTACCACAGCAGGGCAAGGGCTGGAGCGTAGGCGAAGAATATTATCGCGTTAACCGGATGCATAATCCCACCGTTACACCCTCTCATCCGCATGTTTTAAACTTTTTTAACCCGTTCTATGACATCGAAGAGGCTCCAGAGGTCTCTTATCACGTGGAGATGAGGTATCCGGGCGAGGATTTCATCGCTCGCATAGCGCGCCGTTGGGGGGAAGTAATACCACACGTACTCGGTATTCTCATCGCCCCGCCCTATGAAGCGCCAGGGCTTGTCGTCCACCCAGATGAACGTTTCATCCCCGTATTTCTCGCGAACCAGGGCGAAGGCCTCCTCGAGCGTCATCTCCCGCCCGAATATTATAACGTCGTCGAAGAGGTCGTAGAAGCCGTTCAGTTTGAGGCGGTGCTCCTTCATCCCGCTCACAAAGTCCTCCGCCGAGAAGGAGAGAAGTGTGTGACCTTCCTCCTTGAGCCTTTTGAGGAGCTCCATTGAATCGTCAAGGGGCCTGGTGAGCTTTGCCCTCTCCTCGAACCACGTCCTGAAGAGGGGAAGCCTGAATACCGCCGGCTGCTTGACCTTACCGCTGTGCTTGCCAAAGCGGGGCCTCTCAAAGTAGAGCTCCACCCTCGTCAAAAGCTTCGCAAAGGAGCTTTTACCGGGCATCCAGGGGTAGTGCTTCCCTATCGCCCGGCGGAAGGCCTCCTCGATCACGGAGTAGCTGTCAACCAGGGTACCATCGTAGTCGAACGCCACTATCATCCTCAACCCCCCTTGATGTCCTCCATTTTAACATTGAAGGCGCCGGCATCGGAGTGCATGGAGAGAAAGTCATCAACCGGCCCGTAGGCCCACGTTATCCTAACGCTCCCGTTATCCAGAAACTGGAAGTCGTAGCCGTCCAACGTCCTCAGCGATCTTGAGAACTCGACGGTGGTAATTCCCTCAACCTCGCTCCCACCGAAGTCCTTGATGTCAAAGCTCCCCCCGTAGAGCCTGTCATCCTCGTGTGGCCCGGAGAAGCCGGTGGAATAGGAGTCCTTTATCTCAACCGTCCCGTTTGGGAGGACGTAGGCTATTACTATGTCGGTATTTTTCATTCCCGGCCCGCCACCGAAGCCGATGGCCACCCATCCCGGGGTTTCGGCTCTCAATCCCACCACGAGGTCGTCCCCATTGAACCCGAGGAAAACGGCCATGCCCTCAGCGGTGTGGTTGAACGCGTATTCTCCCTCCTCTATCACACCATCGGCTCTCCACCCCACGACTTTGGGGGGCGAAGTTCCCTGATTGTTTCCATCGCTGTTTAGAGAGAGCACCAGAAGCAACAGGAGCAACACTCCCGCGAAGGCGAGCTTATTCACTATCCCACCATCCATGGGGGCAGGTTGGTGGCGAGGTTAAAAAATCTTGCCCCCCGTATGGAAGCTCCACATTATGCAAAAATTTCAAATTACATGAACCCATGCAATTTAGGGAAAATTATTTAAGATGAGGAACGAAACTGCAAAACTGTCAGTTTAAATGAGGTGGTAAAATGAAGAGGTTTAAAGCACTGCTCCTCCTGCTACTCGTCCTCGGGGGGATGGGTTTTGCAGGTGCATGGCCGACCAACGGTCCAACCCTCGAGGACCCAATGAACGTCCACCAGAGGCTGACTTACAAGGCCATCGAGGCGGTCTACGCGGACAACCCGACCCTTGGGAACATCCTCATGCAGTACCAGGACAGACTCCTCTACGGTGCCTACGACGAGGACTGGCGCGGCGGGAGCATAGATTTCAACGGCAAGACCTACACCCTCCAGAGCCAGTACCACTTCCACGACCCTATGGATCACGCGGAGCTGATAACGGTTGACCTCCTCGGTGACAGGAAGTCTTCAGGCGCTGACATGGCACAGGAACTCTACGAGAAGGCAGTCCAGCTCTGGAAGGAGGGCAAGAAGGAGGAGGCCATGCTCTACCTCGGAAGATCAGTCCACATCCTCGAGGACATGGGCATGCTCGTGGCCCACACCACCCCCCACATGTTCGAGACCCTTGACGAGTTCAGCTACATCGAGGACGCCCACGACTTCGTTGAGAACGAGATTTCCCCGACGGTTGCCGACGACATCCTCAACAACCGCGTCCCCCTCGACCTCACCCCGATAAGGTGGTGGGAAATCCCGAACGAGAAGGGGAGGTTCATACTGGGAAAGGACATCTACGTAGCGGACAACGAGAACGGCCACATGGACTTATCGCACGGCGTCGCCTGGGCCTACGCTGACCTCATAGCCCACAACTCCTGGCGCTACATGCTCTACTCAACCGGAAAGGACATCAACCTCTGGAGCGAGCGCGGCCACCTCGGAAGCTACTTCTGGACGAAGGAGCTCAAGAAGGGAGACTGGAGCGTCTTCAAGCTTCAGTTCCTCGGGGCAAGCGCGATAACCATCGTCTTCAAGGATATAGACATGCAGAACGTCTACTTCAAGACCCTCGGCTACGTCGAGCTCTACGACAGGAACGGGAACCTCGTAGCGAGATACTCCCAGGACCCCAATCCACTAGTTGATACCAGCGTTACCGTTTCGGGAGACACCGTCTACATCTACACCCACGTTGAGGGGGACGACTGGTTCGATGACGACGTTGACGGCTGGGCCGTAAGGAACATAGAGGTCAAGGCCAACTTCGACGTTAACGCTCCGAGTGGCTTTAGAACACTCGACGGGAGGGAATACAGCAACGTTCAGTGGGCAACCTACGAGAGCATGGTTTACACAATAAGGGCCGTCGCTGGCCTCATGGAGAAGTTTTTCGAGGACGTCGGCGTTAAAGGTTAACTCCGTTTTTCTATTTTTCAATGGGTCACCGGCAGGCCCATGCCGTGACGTCCCGCCCCTTTTCGGGCACAAAGCATATATTCTACGGATGAAAGGTTTAGATGATGATTTCAAAAGGTGATGCCTATGGGAAAACACTACATCCCCAACCTTCCACATAAGGAAGAGATGCTCAAAGAAATAGGCTTTGAGCGCATTGAAGACCTCTTCTCCGACGTGCCAAAGGGAATGGTCAAGGAGTTCAACCTGCCGGAGGGGAAGAGCGAGTACGAAGTCTTCACAGAGCTCAACGAAACCCTCTCCGCTAACAAAACCTTCCTTGAGATGCCCAGCTTTCTGGGAGCCGGAACATACTTCCACTACGTCCCCGCTCATGTCAAGTACCTCATAGAGAGGAGCGAGTTCCTAACTTCCTACACTCCGTACCAGCCCGAGGTAAGCCAGGGCATGCTCCAGGCCCTCTTCGAGTACCAGAGCCTCATAGCGGAGCTGGTTGGCCTCCCAATAGTCAACGCCTCAATGTACGATTGGGGAACGGCGATGGCGGAAGCCGCCCTGATGTCAGCTCGCGTGACCAAGAGGAACAAGTTTGTAGTTCCAAAGCACCTCAGCCCCGAGAAGAAGCTCGTTCTCAAGACCTACACCGCCGGCCCGGCCCTTGAGATAGTTGAGGTTCCCTGGGATGAGAGGGGCCAGCTCGACATTGAGAAGCTCAAAGAGGCAGTTGAGGGCGCCGCCGGCGTCTACATCGAGATACCCAACTTCTTCGGCCTGCTCGAGGAGAAGGTAAGGGAAATCGGCGAGATAGCCCATGACGCTGGAGCGCTCTTTGTGGTAGGCGTTGACCCAACTATCCTCGGAATAGTCGAAGCTCCTGGAGAGCTTGGGGCTGACATAGTCGTCGGCGAGGCGGCATACTTTGGCACTCCTACGAACTTCGGCGGTCCGAGGGCGGGAATATTCGCAACGAAGAACGACAGAAAGCTGGTAAGGCAGATGCCGGGAAGGGTAATCGGCATGACCAAAACGGCAGACGGCAAGAGGGCCTTCGTGATGACGCTCCAGACGAGGGAGCAGCACATCAGAAGGGCCAAGGCCACCTCGAACATATGCTCAAACGAGGCGCTCGTCGCGGTCGCTGCTGCCATTCACCTGGCCACCCTAGGGCCGAAGGGGCTCAGGGAGCTCGGTGAGGTCATACTCAAGAACACCGCCTACCTAAAGAAGCGCCTCGGCGAGGTTGGGGAGGTAGCCTTCGATGGGATAAACTTCAAGGACGTACCCGTTAGGTTCGAGGTTCCCTACAGCGTTATCCACGAGAGGCTCCTTGAGAGGAACATCCACGGCGGCTACTACATAGGGAAGCACTTCCCGGAGCTCGGGGAGACGGCCCTCTTTGCTGCCACCGAAACCACGAGGAAGGAGTGGGTTGACGGCCTCGTGGATGCCCTGCGGGAGATAATAGGCGAGGCGGAGCTGTGAGGTGGTGAAAATGTTCAGACAGGCCAAATGGGAAGAACCAACCGTTTTCGAGCTCTCACGCCCCGGAAGGGTTGGCTACACCCTCCCGAAGCCGATTGAGGACGTTGAGGTTGAAATCCCTGAGAAGCTGAGGAGAAAGAGCCCCCTCAACCTTCCCGAGCTTAGCGAGCCGGAGGTTGTAAAGCACTACACACGGCTTAGCGAGATGAACTACGGCGTTGACTCTGGCATCTATCCCCTCGGTTCGTGCACCATGAAGTACAACCCGAAGATAAACGAGGAGATTGCCGCCCATCCAGGTGTTGCCTACGTCCACCCGTACCAGGACGAGAGAACAGTTCAGGGAGCGCTTAAGGTAATGTGGGAGCTGGAGCAGTGGCTTAAAGAAATCACGGGAATGGACCGCTTCACCCTCCAGCCGGCAGCGGGAGCGAACGGTGAGTTCACGGGCGTTATGGTGATAAGGGCCTACCACCTCGACCGTGGCGACACCCAGAGGACGGAGATGCTCGTTCCAGATTCAGCACACGGAACCAACCCGGCAAGTGCAGCCATGGCCGGCTTCAAGGTCGTTGAGATTCCCTCCAACGAGAACGGGACGGTTGACCTTGAGGCCCTTGAGAACGCGGTGAGCGAGAGGACTGCAGGTTTAATGCTCACCAACCCGAACACCCTCGGCATCTTCGAGGACGAGATACTCGAGATAGCCAAGATAGTCCACGAGGCCGGTGGCCTGCTCTACTACGATGGCGCTAATTTAAACGCTGTCCTTGGAAAGGTTAGACCTGGAGACATGGGCTTTGACGTCGTCCACCTCAACCTCCACAAGACGTTCTCAACACCGCACGGTGGCGGCGGCCCTGGAAGCGGGCCCGTTGGAGTGAAGGACTTCCTCAAGGACTACCTCCCGGTTCCGCTGGTTGGCTACGACGGGGAGAGCTACTACCTCGACTACAATGTCCCCAAAAGCATAGGCAAGGTCAAGGAGTTCTACGGCAACTTCGCGGTCATGGTGAGGGCCCTGACCTACCTCAAGGTGATGGGAAGGGAGGGCCTCAGGGAGGTCAGCGAGGTAGCGGTTCTCAACGCAAACTACATTACCCAGAAGCTGAAGGGTACCAAGGGCTACGAGCTGCCCCACAAGGAGCTCAGGAAGCACGAGACCGTCTTTTCAGCAGAGCCAATGAAGAAGGAGACCGGTGTCAAAGCCCTCGACGTGGCGAAGAGGCTCCTCGACTTCGGTTTACATGCGCCAACCATCTACTTCCCGCTGATCGTTCATGAGGCGCTCATGATTGAGCCCACTGAAACGGCCAGCAGGGAAGAGCTCGACGCCTATGTCGAGGCCCTCAAGAGGATCAGCGAGGAGGCCTACACGAACCCCGAAGTAGTCAAGGGCGCGCCCCACAACGCCGCCGTGAAGAGGGTTGACGACGTCTTAGCTGCCAAGAGGCCCGTCATAACATGGCGCATGTACAGGGAGCTCAAGGAGAAGGGAGAGATAGACATCTGACCCCTCTTTTAACTTTTAATCCTTCAATCCAGGTTCCAGGCATTCGCACGGGTTTTTTCCACAGTAAGGGCATGCACCTGGGTACTTCTTTTTAGTTGCTTCCTCAACGTCTATATCGAGGAGGTTGGCGAGACTCATCAGCCATGCCAGAACGTCGGCAACCTCCTCCTCCATTGCTTCCTTATCGCGCTTCCGTATCGCCTCGCTCAGCTCTCCCACTTCCTCGACGAACCATAGGAACGTCTCTTCAACGCCTCTCCTCGAGTCCTTGTGGAAGTAGATGTCGTGGATAAGCTTCTGGAACTCCCCAATTTCCATTCCCCTCACCTGAATAAAGGGAAGAAGAGGCCCTTAAAAATCACTCGCTCGCAAGCTCAATGAGCTTCCTCATGTGGATTGCGGCTGTGTCGAAGACCTCAACTGAGACGTCGCCCTGTTTTATGGCCAGCGGGAGCTCGGTGCAGCCAAGGATGACTCCCCCGATGCCCTTCTCCTTAGCGTACCTCTCAACGAGCTCGATTAGGTAAGGCTTGCTCTTCAAGTTCTCGAAGGCAAGCTCACCGAATATTATGCCGTCAATCCTGTCAATCTCCTCTTCACCCGGAACCACGACCTCAAGGCCCGCCTCCTGGAGGGCGTTCCTGTAGAAGTCAGCCGTCATCGTCGTCTTGGTTCCGAGGAGGAGAACCTTCCTAACGCCCCTCCTCTTTATCTCCTCAATTAGAGCATCGATTATGCTCACCATCGGCACGCTCACAGCCCTCTGAACCTCCGGAAAGACTATGTGGGGAGTGTTGGCGGACATCGCTATTATCTCCGCCCCGGCCCTCTCGAGGGCCTTCGCCGCGTTTATGAGGATCTCCGTCCTGCCCTCCCAGCCACGCGGGTTGTTCTTGAACTCCTCGAAGTTAATGGAGTAAATTATGAGCTCCGGGAACGTGAAGGGTCCGAACCTCTCCCTGCTGATCTCAATGTATTTGCGGTAGTAGTAACAGGTCGATTCGGGTGTCGTTCCGCCGATTATGCCTATCTTCTTCATGATGACCACCGAGAAAAGAAAGGAGAAGTCCTTATTAGGGTTTTCGGTGTCGTTGAGGGTCAGTACAGCCCGGCGTACGCATCGCCCTCAAAACGGGGGAACTCCTCCCACCCTTCACCATTCTTCAAAAGCCTCCCCTTGTCCTCCGTGAAGCGACCTATTCTGAAGGCGGGGATTCCCCTCTCCCCGAGGGCCCTCACAAGCACTTCCGCCTTTGAGGGGGGCACTATCGCTATGAGCGTCCCTGTTGATGAGACCGTTAGGGGGTTCACGCCGTAGGCCCCGAGAGCCCTGTCCACGAGCGGGGGGATGTAAACCTTCCCCATATCCACCTCGAAGCCCAGGTTTGAGTTGTCCGCTATCTCGTGAAGCGCCGTTAAGCCCCCTTCCGTCGCGTCGTGCATCCCCCTCACGAAGGGAGCCGCCACGAGCGCATCGGACACGACGGTTTCAAGCCTGTACATCTCCCTCAGCTGGGCGATTTCTCCGGGGCTTAAGTGCTTTTTGAGCCCCTCCGCGTCGAACCATGCCGCCCCGACGGCAAACTCTATGCCTACGCCCTTCGTTATCACTATCTCGTCCCCGGGCTTCGCTACGGGGAGCCTCAGCTCCTCCCTCCTAACGATGCCCATGGCGGTGGTGGTCGCCGTGGGAGCCCTTAGGGTCCTGTAGACACCTGTGTGGCCGCCGACTACTGAGGTTCCGTATTTCGCACATTCGGCATTGAGCTCCCCCATTATCGCCGCCAGTTCCTCCCTCCTACTTCCCTCCGGGAGGAGTATGTCCACGACGAGCCACCTCGGCCTGGTCCCGAAGACGGAAACGTCGCTCGAGGCGAAGTGGTATGTGAAAAAACCGAAGTGCTCCTCCGGGACTCCGAGAACGGGATCAGTAGCTACCACGAGGTAGTGCTCCTCGTCGTACTCCAGAACGGCCGAGTCAAAGCCCTCCCTGGGGCCGATTACAACTTTTCCATCATTTATTTCAAGCCTCTCTAGGATTTCATTGAGAACATCGCTCCTTAGCTTGCCGAGGGGCAGCACCTGTATCACCTCTATCCCCTACGGAGCACCCCTTAAAATTATTTCCGGACACTGAAACGCTCCGGAACGCCGGTTTCACCGGGTACCTGAAATACGATGCGGTGGAATATTGTACCGGTGGTGGTATGGCGGAGGTGCTTGATACGGCGTTCCCCTCATCCCATGGGGCCATCTATGAGAGCTACGATGTGGAGGGCTATCTCTTCAGGAATGAACGCCTGGTGGGGGTTTACGTGGATGGGGAGCTCGTGGAGTGCGAGGGGAAGGTTCCACCGGAGGTGGAGCGGGCCGTTCTCTACCAAAAATCTGCTCTGAGGGTTGGAGTGGAGGTGGAATACGCCAGGGAATACTGGGGGAGGGTTTACATTGAGCACGGTTTTAGGAGGTTTATCGTCGCGGAGAAGAGACTCGTTAATTTTAATGGGCCCGGGGGGCTTTGAACCCCCGACCACGCGGTTATGAGCCGCGCGCTCTGACCAGGCTGAGCTACGGGCCCACGATGGCGCCGCCGCCCCGACTTGAACGGGGGACCACCGGATTAACAGTCCGGCGCTCTGCCGACTAAGCTACGGCGGCTCAAGCCCATTCATAGGGAGTGTGGATGCATTTATAAATTTTGCGGTCATGTACCACAGAAGGGCGCGCCTCATGTGAGAGCTACCCTCGGGGGAGGTATTGGGGGGAGCGTTCAATTGGAGGCTGCGCCTTTGGACCGGCCCCATCCCGCCCTGGAGGACGGGCTTTCAAGATGAAAAAGCTGAGAAAGGGTTAAAGCGGGGTGGTCACTTCCCCGCTATCTTCACGTTCTCGAACTTTATGTGCGGCGTTATCATCGTGGCCATGAAGGGCATGACCGTCTGCTCCTTGGTGACTTCGCTCGCTCCCTTGAGGAGCTCGTAGACGTTGCCCGCCATAAGGAAGACGCTCGCGCCCTTAACCTCGCCGTCCTCTATGAGGAAAGCCGGGTTGGCCGTTACCGCGAAGTTTCCGTTGTCGGGGTTGCTCGAGTGGGCACCCTGGAGGCCGTCCACGAGGTAGCCCCTATCGATTTCTCCGATGAGGTCTTCCAGCGGGCGCTTCCCCTTCTCTATCACGGTGCTGTGGAAGCCTATGCTGATTCCGCCGCTCCTTATGTCCCGTTTACCGTTCCCTGTGCTCTCGGTTCCGTAAACCTTCGCCCAGTAGTTGTCCCAGACAAAGCCTTTGAAGGTTCCGTTTTCGATGAGGACGTTCCTCCTCGTTGGCACCCCCTCACCGTCCGCTATCACAGGCTCGATGGCCAGCGGGTGGAACGGGTCGTCGTAGAGGGTAATAACATCACTCGCTATCTTCTCCCCGACCTTTCCAGCGAGTGGCGTCGTCTCCTTAACGAGCCTCTCTCCGCTAAATGCAGGAAGCAGGGCGAAGCTGAAGAGGCCTGCTATGGCCCAGGGGCCGAGGATTATCGGAACCTCCTCGTTCTTACTCGGGAGGACGTTGTAAGCCCATTTGACCTTCTGGGTGGCCCTCTCAACGACGCCATCAACGTCGAGGTTTAGGTCCCTTCTGGCATCGAAGTCAAAAATTCCCGGCGTAACCACGTTGTCCCTCATGCCCACGAGCTCGAGGTACATGTACGCGGCACCACCCTCCTGGAAGACATCTACACCGTGGGAGTTGAGTATGTTCCTCTCCTCCCAGCTGACGCCGCCGGCTCCACCTGCCACGATAGCGTTTTCATCCTTCTCGCGGGCGAGCTTTATACCTTTAACCAGCTTCTCCACGAGAACGTCGGGCGAGGCCTCCTTGAGCTCGTAGTTCGGCTTCGGCTTCTCCCTGTACTTGCCCGGCTCGGGCAGGGAGACCCACCTATCGTCGGGGGAATTCAGGCGCGCCATCTTCGCCGCCTGCTCTACCGCTTCCCTTATCTTATCAGGATCATCGCTGTCTATCAGGGCTAGGCCGAGGCGCTTGTCCTTTATTCCGCGGATTATCGTCAAAGCCCCGCTTCTCGTCGAGGCCATGGAAATCTCGTTGAGCTCAACGCTCGCTGAGACCTCCCTTGAGCGGTAAACTGCTATCTCAAGCTCGTCGAAAAACTTCTCGCCGAAGCGTATGAGGTTCTCCATCTCCACCACCTCATCCAATGAGTATTCCTCCATCAAAGCGCATATGCGGGCCGCCCGAGCTGACGAAGGCCGTCTGTCCCTTGCCGCAGAACCCTACCTCAAGGCCGAAGTCCTTGCCTACCGCGCTTATCTTCTTGAGGGCCTCGATGGCGACTCCGGTGATGGAGGTGTCCCTTATAGGCTCGGCTATCTCTCCGTTCCTGATGACGTAGCCCTCCTGGATTCCAACCTGGAAGGCTGAGTTGAGCTGTGCCTGTCCTCCCCTGAAGTCCACGACGTAGTAACCGAACTTGATGTCCTCAATGAGCTCCTCGAAGGAGTGGTCGCCGGGCTCGAAGATGGTGTTCCTCATTCTGATTATCGGCGGATAGCGGTAGCTCTCGGCCCTCGCGTGGCCGTTCGGCTCCATGCCCCATTTGGCCGCGTACTCCCTGTTCAGCATTATCTCCTTGAGGATTCCGTTCTCGATGATGTGGATGTCCTTGACCGGGACCCCTTCGTCATCATAGCGGTCGTTTCCAAAGCCGCCGTCAACGTAGCGCTCGCTCATCGTTACGTACTCCGGTGCTATCTGCTTGCCGATAAGATCCTTGAAGGGTGAGTTTATCGTCAGGTCTGCCTCGGCGAGGTGGCCAAGGGCCTCGTGAGCTATAATTCCTACGACTATCGGGCCGGCAACGATTGGGAACTCGCCGCGCTTCGGGGCAACGCCCTTGAGCTGGCTCCACATCTTTCTCTTGAGCCTCTCGGCTACTTTTTCGTTCGGCTCCTTCTCGGTCATCAGCTCCCAGCCATAGTCAACCGCGCCGATACTGTCCCTGGCCATGGCGAGCTTTCCGTCGGCCTTTCCGGTGACGTAGGTTCCCTGGTAGAGGTAGTTGTAGTCCCACTCTATCCTCATTCCCTCGTTGGTCAAAAGGAGCTTTTTACCGCCGCCGTCTTCATATCTTATCTGGACGCTCTTTACGGCCTCGTCCTCCTTTAGGAGCCTCTCCAGCTCGCGTAGGTGGTTAACCTTCTCCTCGATATCAACTTCCCGCGGTTTGATCTTCATCTTGCTCCTTACGAAGTCCTCAACGGGCTTTATCTCGGCCAGCTGAATCTTCTCCTTCTTCGTCTGAGCGGCGGCCTTAGCCAGCTTGTAGGCCTCCTCAATTTTCTCCTCAATGCTGCCCAGGTCGCTCGTCGAGGCGAAGCCCCAGCCCCCGTCAGCCAGAACCCTTATGGCTATGCCGCGGTTGAGCTTTCCTGTGAAGCTCGTAAAAACACCGTCCTTGAGGCCGAGCGTTGTCTTCTTCAAATCCTCATAGCGGAGCTCTATGTAGTCCGCCTTCAGTTTTCCTTCTGCCCAGCCGAGGGCCCTTTCAAGTGCCTCCATGGTTATCACGCATCCCCAAATTTTTATATCTTTTTTAATCTCATATCACCCCTATAAAATGCTTTTGCACAGATTTAAACATTAAAACATCAATCTTACATGATTACTCTAGAAAATTGTAACAAACCATCGGGAAATCCCTTATAAGATGGCGGTCTACAATCAATATGGGCGAAGGAATCCGTATGATGAGGGAAGGAACTGTGAGGTTCGCCTGCGCTGTCGGGGTATTACTTCTTCTCGGGTACCCTCTCCCGGAGGGGGTTAAGCACGTTCTTTCCATAAACTACCAGACTGACTCCCTCTTCCGCCTAACCGCGTGGCTGCGCTTTTACACCTCCCTCTTCGTCCACTACTCCCCGAGGCACCTCGCGGGGAACCTCCTCATATTCGGGGTCTCGTTTTTCCTCCTCTTCAAGGTCGCCGAGATGAACGACGACCTTCCCCGGTTCCGCCGCTTCGTCCTCTTCGCCTTCTGCTTTGTGCCGCTCTTCATAGGGCCGATAAACTTCATCCTCGGCAGGGTTTTGAACTTCTTCTACGGCGGGGGCTTCTCGAGTATAGACATGGCCTTCGTGGGGGCGCTGCCCTATTTCACCGCCCGACTCCTCAACCAGCGCTTCAAGTTCAGGGTTCGCCCGGGGATGCTCACCTTGGGCTTCCTCCTCATGTTCACGACGGTGATAGCGTTCATTTACTCACTCACCCTACTCTGGATCGCACTCCTCATAAGCACCCTCGCGTTCCTTTTCGACCCCCTGAGACAGGCCTTTAATGAATACACGGAGTCATCCCTGAAGCAAAAGGCCATACTCTACCTCCTCGGTGTGCTCCTGATAAACATCACCATAATAATCGAGGCGTTCCCGAGGGAGATATTCCAGCGCTCCTCCGTAGTTGACGTCTCGAGCCACTACATGAGCCTACTCGCTGCCATGTACCTGTTCCCCTGGCTTGACGGCGTACTCGGGGAAAAGGATAATAAAACCGAGGGAAAGGTTCAGGTGGTGAGAACATGAGGGCCGAAACCAGGAACCTGATTGACCGCGGGACATACCGAAAGCTCCCCCTCTTCGAGGGTGAACTTCCCGAGGGGAGCTACGCCCAGATAGTCGAGGTCAAGCCGAATCAAACCGTTAAAAAGCACTACCACAGAGAGCAGTACGAGCTGTTTTACATAATGAGCGGCGAGGCGAAGCTGGGCATAGGGGAAAACGAATACATAGCAAGGCCGGGCGATATCTTCCTAGTAAAGCCCAAAACCGTCCACTGGGTCGTCAACGAGAGTGACGAACCCTTCAGGCTCTTCGTGGTCAAGCTGAACTATCACGGCGACGATTCCGTGTGGCTTGACTAGAGGAACTCCGAGAAAAGCAGATCCTCCTTTTTTCCTCCCGCGAGCCTGAACATCCTCTCGCTCCAGCCTATCCTTCCAACGTCCTGGGGTCTGTGGGCGTCGCTCCCCAGCGTGAGCTTTACCCCCCTCTTAACGCACTCCCTCACGAACTCGAGGTCCGGAACCTTGTAGCGGGAGCTTATCTCGAAGGCCTTTCCCTCTTCCTCCGCAACCTCTATGACCTCCAGGAGCTCCTCCCATGAAGGGTAGCCGATATAGGGGAAGACGTTTCCGAAGTGGCCTATCACGTCAACGTTCCTGTCCCTGAGGGCGAGTTTGACGAGCTCGAGGTATTTCCAGGCATCACCTGGCTCAAACCACATGTGGACGCTCGCTATAACGTAGTCGAGCCTCTCCGCAATGGCGTCGGTTATGTCCGTGCCCGTCTCCATGATGTTGGCCTCTACCCCCGCGAGAACCGTTATCTCGCTCTCCTCCTTTGCCCTCGCGATTTCTCGGAGGTAGTGGTTCACGTTCGTCCAGCTGAGGTAGTGGAGGTGGTCGCTTATCCCAAGGAGGCTAACCCTATCCTCTGCCACCGCCACGTTTTCGAGGACGTCCCCTATGCCGTCCGAGAAGACTGTGTGGGTGTGCAAGTCCATCATGATTGAAAATATGAGAGGGAGATTAAAAACCTGACCCCGCTGAAGGAGCCGGAGCCCACTAAGCGACCTCTGGAAGGCCTTCCATCTCCCTGATTTTTGCCTCTTTCATCTCCATATCACCCTGAAGGGTTTCGCCGTGCCGGATGTAGTAGTAAACCGTCACCGCAATGCCGAGCGTTCCCGAAACTAGGAACATCACCCAGGCCGGGACGTAGTCGAGGGCGGTACCAACCACGGCCATTCCAAGGGGTATCATGGTCCCAACTATGAGGTCGAAGACCGAGAAGATTCTCCCCCTCAGCTCACTCGGTATTGCCTTCTGGAGCTTCGTCACTATCGGCACGTTGATGAGTGCATTGAACACCCCGTCCACAACGTTGAGAGTCATGAAGATGGCGAAGAGCTCTCCCGTGCTCAGGGCCACCAAGGGAGATATCAGGAACGCCAGCACGAGCACGAGACCAAGCTGGACGAAAAGCCCCTTGAACAGGAAGTTCTCAGCCCTGCTACCGAGCTTTGCCATTATGAGGATGTTCCCGGCCAGCATGCCCACCATGAAGGCAGTCTGGAGGAAGCCAAACCACTGGCTCGAAAAGGCCAGCTCCACCCTGTAGACGTAGGGGAGAGCTACGGCAAAGACCGGATTGAGGAGGAAATTAATGAAAAGGGCGTAGCTAAGGAGCACTTTGAGGTAGGTACTCGAGCGGAGGAAATTGACTCCCTCCTTAAGGTCTTCCACGATCTCGCCGAGGGACCCTATCTTCCGGGAAGTCCACTCGTAGCGGATGAAGGCCTCAAAGAGACCGGAGCCAAAGAAGCTTACCGCGTTGATGAGAATGGCTAGCCTTATTCCGCCGAAGGCGTAGATTATTCCGCCGAGGGCTGGGCCAATGATTCTCGCCACAACTCCAAAGCTCTGGAGGAGGGAGTTTGCCGAGGCGAGTTCCTCCTTGGTTACAAGGTCGGGGTACATGGCACCCGTGGCGGCACCGAAGAAAGTCCCCATTATCGTCATGAGGATTTGAACCACGAGGAGCTCCCTAATGGTCAGCAGGTTGAGCCCAATGACCGCGAAGAGGAGAAGGCCCCTGACTATGTCGAGCCACACCATTAGGTTCTTCCTGTTGTAGCGGTCGCCAACGACACCGGCTATGGGGGAAAGCAGGGCCCTCGGCAGTATTTCCGCTATGATAAAGAGGCTCATCATACTGCCACTCTTGGTCTGATCCAGCACGTAGAGCGGCAACGCTACATCCTGCACCGCCCATCCAAGCTGGGAAATAAAGCGTCCCACCGCGAAGAGCCAGAAGTTTTTGTTGAATCTCATGGTTTCTCCTCCTTCCCCCAACTTGCTAATATATCTTACCTGCTCACTCCCCTTCTACCTTCCGCGCAGAGGTGAGCAGAAAAGAAAGCTAAACCCGCCTCACTACCACGCTTCCATTTACCGTGCTGACCTTCACCTTGAACTCGCCCGTGCCGATGATCGGATTCTCGGGGTCAATGCCCTCAAAGGTTATCACCCCGTTCACGCGGCTTGCTTTTATCCTCGCGTCGCAGAAGTCGGAAAGGGCCAGAATGATACTCCCGTTCACGGTGCTTATCTTTGCATCACCCTCAAACTCATCTATCTCAACCTCCATCGGCCCGTTGACGCTTCCGGCCTTCAGGGATTTCGCTAGCGTTAGGTGGGCTCTCACCCTTCCGTTCACGTTGCTTATCTCCTCTGCCTCACAGTTTTCAAGCTCTATCCTGCCGTTAACCGTGGAGACCTTCTCAAAGGATACCTCCCTTGCCCTTATCTCCCCGTTCACGGTGGAAGCTCTAACTGTGGCTTTCCTCGGCACCTTTACGGCAATCTCAGCCCAGCCGCTCTTTCCGAGAAGGTTGAGGAACCTCTTCTTCGGCTCCTCCCTGATGACGAGCCTCTCCCCCTTCTGCTCGACCTCCACCTCGGCCTCCCCATGTACAGTGTAGCTTACCTCGGCATGGTCGTTATCCCAGCCCTCGATATCAAGCCGGCCGTTCACAGCGGATATCTCAACCCTCTTCACGTTTTCAAGCATCATGGCCATCACCTTCACACAGCCTTACTTTAACAACCCCTCCATTGTGTGCCACAAGTCTTAGGGAGTGCTTTCCGTCCTCGAAAAGCCCATCTTCAACCCCTTCCAGAGTCACCACTCCTCCGTTCTGCTCAATGTTCAGGGAAACATCCCCATCCTCCGGAATGCAGATTTCCAGCATGCCGCTCATAGCCGTTCCCTCAAAGCTCCCCTCAATCCTTCCAAGCCTGAGGGAGGCAGTCCCCGCAAGCACCTTCACGGAGGCCGCCTCTAAAATGCTGATCGAGCCCTTTACGGTGGAAGCGAGTGAGAGGAGCTCTCCTATGATGCACTCTCTCAGTTCCGCCGTGCACTCTCCCGGGGTGAGGCTCTTGAAGTGGACTCGCTCCGCGTACACTCTCCCCCTCTTAATTGCAACCGAGACTGGAAGACCCCGGGGAACGCGGAGCTCGAGGGGCTCGAGCGTCCTGTCCCTTTTCAAGGCCTTTTTGAGCTTCCAGATTGCCTTGTAATCCACGCGGAGCTCCCCGTCCTTGAAATCCAGCTTAATTGCCCTCTCCGTACCGGGGTTCAGCTCCACGTAGTCCTTTTCCCAGCCGGCTACTCTGAGGTCAACGTCCACGAGCTTCATCCAGACTTCTTCAACGCCCTCGAACCTCACAGCCACCCCTCCGAAACAAAGTCAAAGAGGGGCTCTCGCCCCCAGTGTATCCTTCTTCCATTTTCTCCGGACCCGGTTCCAAGCCCATCACCCCAGGTACCTCATCAGCTCGTCTATGAGTTCCCTAACGCGGCCGTTGAGTTTGGCGCGGTCTATACCGAGCCCTTCGACCATCTCAGTTCCCTGCTCTTCCACTATCTCCTTCGCCTTCCTCAGGACGAGGTCGCAGGCCTCCCTGCTCTCAATCGTGTGGGTCTTCTCGCCAACGCGAATGCGAACCTTTCCGTCGCGCGCGGAAATCACCACGTCCTCTATCCTGAGCTTGGCCCTTCCCCTTCCCACCGTTACGGAGATATCGCCCGAGCGGAGTGAGACCGTCTCACCGAGGCTCAGAGTTTCGTCGCCGCTCCTGTAGGTCACCCTGTCCCCGGAAACCTCTA
Organism: Palaeococcus ferrophilus DSM 13482; assembly: GCF_000966265.1. Taxonomy (NCBI): domain Archaea; kingdom Methanobacteriati; phylum Methanobacteriota; class Thermococci; order Thermococcales; family Thermococcaceae; genus Palaeococcus; species Palaeococcus ferrophilus. The sequence goes on from NZ_LANF01000009.1 coordinate 209,653, forward strand.
TCGTGAACTCCTCCGTCTTGATGGCCAGCCTATCGCCGGCCTTGGTGAGCTGAAAGCCGTTGGTGAGCTCTCTAATGGTGAGCATCTCTCCTATCGTCTTCGTTATCCGACCCTCGCGGAGCCTCATCGGGCCTATCTTCACCTCATCCCCCGCTGGAGTGCTTATGACCTCCACGAAGGGCACCTTCACGTACTCGAAGCCATCCCCCTCGTAGACCTTCACTATTCCAAGATCAACGACGCTCGCCTTGTTCTTGGGACGGTAAAGCCTGTCCGGGTTTATCAGCTCGTTCGCCCTCTTGACGAAGCCCGGATCTGGAGAGGTCTTCCTTTCGGCGATCTTCTCCGAAGTCCAGACGACAACCGGCGAAAGGAGCCTTCTGGTGACATTTCCAATAGGTGTCTCTGTCTCAACCATGAGGTCGCCATCAATAACCCAGCCCACAGGCTTCCTCCCGAACTTCACGGGGTAGGCCTTGCCGGTCCCCTTGAGCTTAACCTCGCCGAAGGAGGCACCACTGAACTCATAGGCCTTCTTCTCGACCTTCCACTCGATGTTCCTCTCGTCGAACTTGGCCAGCAGAAGCCCGGCTATTAAGAGGACAACGGCGTAGGCGAAGGCAGTGCCAGCGGTTATCGTTGCGTTTTCACCGGTGAACGTCTCCGAAAGCCCAAGCCACTTCCCGAAGAACAGGAAGACGCTCGTCCAGAAGGAGGCCTTGGCGAGGGCAAACACCACCCCGCTTATCGTCACCCCGAGCCACTTCCCGACGCTTAGCAGCTCGAAGGCGAAGATGAGCGCTATTATCGCGTACACCATGTAGTCGTTATAGTCTTCAAGCTTCAGCGGCCCCTTAAAGAGCCAAAGTATAAGCAGGAGCGCGGTTAGGGTCTTCAGGTACTCGGCCACCCTAAACCGGAGACCCCTTTCCTCATGGAACCCGTACATCATTCTTCCACCTCCCCAAGGGCGGTTATTATCTCAAGCAGGCGCAAAAACAAACGTCCGTCTGGCGAGATTTCGTATCCCTCTTCTTTCCTCACCATACCAGTCCTTACGAGGAGCTTGAGGTGGTGAGAAACGGTGGGGCTCTCAACCCCGAGGGATTCCTTGATCTCCTTGAAACCCATCGGTCTCTCCGCCAGCATTTTCAGTATCCTTATCCTGTCCGGGTTGGCGAGGGCCTTCAGGGTCTTCGCTGCTTTTTCCTCGTCTATCTCGGGTAAAGCCCCACCCTCAAGCCGCTTTTTGAGACGGGCCTTTATGGAGAGCATAACCTCGTCAACGGGCTCGATGTTCTCCTCCAGCACCTCAAGCCGCTTTTTCAGCTCCTCCAGCTGAGCCCTCAAATCGTCCATGCTACCACCAGGTACATGTTTTTGTAGTACACTTTCTTGTACTAAAATAGCACGGTAGGTATATAAAAATTTATCGGTGTGGGGTTAAACCCCACCAGCAGACTTATTAACCAAAATTGTCTTCATATACCCACGGTGAATAGGATGATACGGGTTGAGAGCCTCGTTAAAAAGTACGGTCCCAAGACGGCTGTGGATGGAATAAGCTTTCACGTTGATGACGGCGAGATATACGGCCTTCTGGGCCCCAACGGGAGCGGAAAATCCACGACCATGAAGATACTCGCGGGAATTCTCCGGCCCACCTCGGGAAAGGTCGTCGTGAACGGGATAGACGCCGCGAGAAACCCCCTGGAGGTAAAGAAGATAGTGGGATACGTTCCAGAAACGCCCGTCCTCTACGAGAGCCTCACCCCCTCGGAGCTCTTCAACTTCGTGGGCAGCATAAGGGGAATCCCAAAGGAGACGCTGGAGGAGCGCGTTAAGCGGCTTGTGAAGGCCTTTGGAATCGAGGAGTACCTCGAGCAGTTCATAGGGACGTTGAGCTTCGGAACCCAGCAGAAGGTGTCCATAATAACGGCCCTCCTCCACGAGCCGGCGGTTCTCGTGCTCGACGAGTCCATGAACGGTCTCGACCCAAAGAGCGCGAGAATCCTCAGGGAGCTTCTCCTGGAGTTCAAGAGGGAAGGGAAGAGCATCGTCTTCTCCACCCACGTCCTCCAGCTGGCCGAGATGGTGTGCGACAAGATAGGGCTGATATACAGGGGCAAACTGATAGCGGAGGGAACCATAGAGGAGCTCAAGGAGAGAGCCCACGAGGAGAACCTCGAGGACGTGTTCCTCAAGCTTACGGAGAGCAAGGACGAGGTCTTCGCCATCGTGCAGGCCCTGAGGGAGACCCTGTAGGTGAGAGGATGTTCGAGATAGTGAGGATACTTTACAGGGAGCTTCACTACAGGATACTGAAGCAGAACCCGATCGTCATGGCGGACCCCAAGGCCTACAGGAAGGCCCTTAAAAGAACAACCAGCATGAAGTCGGGCCTCGGCTACCAGAGTCTGGCTTTCCTCGGCTTTGGCCTCTTCTACGCGGGGAGCGTCCTGTTGGCGAAGACTGACACCCAGCTCATCCCCATCCTCGTCTCCCTGGCCACGATACCCTTCATAATGGCGCTCTACACAACGGCAGTCCACGCATCCCACGTGGTCTCAATGGGAATCTTCGAGCCCCTCAAGCCCCTGCCCCTCCGTGTCGGGAGCCTCTACCTCAGCGAGCTGCTCCTCCTGGAGATTGTCCCGACCTTCTCGATTACAGCCCCCTCGGTGCTGGCGTTAATGGTGAGGGCCCCCGTAACGGGTCTCATAACGCTCCTCTGGCTTCTGATGGGGCTCTTCTTGGGGCACACCATAGGCCTTCTGATATTCAGGACTTTCGGGATGAGGGTGCGCATCGGAAAGGGCGGAACCCTGAGGAACTTCCTCAAAATACTGGGCATACTCGCGTACATGGGCATGTTCTACGCCTTTTCCTACGGGCAGGAATACATGAGGGCGCACAGCGAGGAGCTCGCGAGGGTAATAGGGCGATACTCCCTCGCATACCCCTTCACCCTGAGCTCCGTCTTCCACCCGTTCCCCTCCATGACGCTCCTCCTCCTGTACGCCCTCGTCTTCGGCGCGGTCTACGTTAGGGTACTGCCCGCCGTGTGGAACAGGGCCCTCGAGCCCGAGGTGGAGTTCGCCGGAACGGAGAAAACGCCCTTCCGTGCCGCGGGGGGAGGGGCCATCAGGGCGCTCGTTGCGAAGGACGTGAAAATCCTTTTCAGGAGACCGGCAACGCTCGTGGCATTTCTAATCCCCGTTTACGTGGTCCTTCCCCAGATATTAGCGGGCGTCAGGGAGGGCCTCACACCGCTCAAACTGGCCCTCTACCTTTTCATAGTGGGCTTCACGTCAACGGCGGGCGCCGACGGCGTTTTAAAGCTCGAGTCCCTCTCAATCGGGTTCCTGAGAACACTCCCCCTGAACAAGGGCCACTACGCACGCTCGAAAGCCATCTCAATGGCCCTAGTGCCGTCCATAGTGAACCTCGCCATTGTACTCTTCGGCCTGGCCACGCTAGGGTGGAAGCCACTCCTGCTGATTCCCCTCGCCCTCTTGCTCCCCCTTCTCTCCGCCTCGCTGGTCATGCTTTACTTCTTCCGCTACGAGGGGGAGGAGATAGGGTCGCCGGAGGTGAACCTCGGCAACATGGCGGTTCTCTTCCTCATGGTGGCCGTCGCTTACCTCTTCCTTGGTGGGGCGTTCCTCGTCGCGGGCTTCACCAGGGGGGTTGCAATTTCAAGCATTATGGCACTCCTCGTGGTGAGCGGTGCCTTCTCCCTGCTCAGCAGGTGATGTGAAATATCCCGAGAACCCTCTTTTCATTTTTCAGCCCGTTGAAGAGCTTTATCGCCTCAGGGGTGGGCATTTCCACGACCTCCTTCCCCTCAACGAGCTCCCTGCTCTCCGGGAGGAGCGAGAGCATGCCGTAAATCCCCGTGCCCACGACGAGAACGTCGAAGTCCTCCGAGAGGTACTCCTTCAGCTCCTCGGGGTCGAGCTTGTGGCTAGTCCCGTGCTTCTCCTTGCTCAGCCACTTCTTCCGCCTCTCCACCCTCCCGCTTGGATACACCACCACATCGTGCTCGTAAACGCTCCCGTTGATAACTATCCTGCCGAAGGAAACCCCCTCTATCATTCCTTCGCCTCCAGGTGGGCCTTCTTCACCACGAGCTTCCCGGAACCCATCATGGGCTCCCATACCTTCTCGGCCTCGTCTACAACGAGCCTCTTTTTGAAGAAGGGCGCATCGAGGACCAGCGTCTCAAATTCGCCACCCTCACCGCCGATGTGCACGCCGTAGCGCTCGTTGAGTCTCTTGAGGTCATCAATCGTCTTCTCATCAATCTTCCGCCCCAGCCAGCTCTCATCGAGCCCGAAGGCGGAGACGCCGACTATGATGACCTCAAAGCCCTCCCCCACGAGGTTCCTCATGTACTCCTCCGGGTCAACCATCCACATGGGGGCGAAGCTTTCAATCCCGAGCTCCCTCGCTATGCGGTCTATGCGCTCCTTCTGGTAGCGGCTGGCGAGGGCCCCCGCCACAACGCCCTCAACGTCGAGCTTCGACAGGACTTCCTTTAAGTCTTCCACTTCCCTCTCCTTCTCTCCACTCGTTCTCGCCTTCACAAGGGGAATTCCTATTGCCTCCGCGAGTAGCTCCGTCAGGTGGATGTTGGGTACGTGGTACATGTAGCTCTCGTCGCTCTCGCTCTCCATGCTGACGAGGTACTTCACCTCAAAGCCGTTCTTTAAAGCCCAGTAGAGGGCGTAAGTTGAATCTTTCCCTCCTGAAAAGAGCGCCGCTATCTTCATGCTCTCACCGGAGAGAGCTTTCCCAAGGAGTTTTTAAAGTTGCCGCACCGGAAGCATGTCCCTTAGTGCTCCTCCCACAAGTTCCCCTCTAAACCAGCGAAAAACCAGTCTCAGCCCGGATAACGACTGACGGAAAGCTGAATACGGGGGTAACTTAGGGGGCCCTGATAAGTGTCAGAAAACCCCCAGAAACCTCCCCCAGATTCAATTCTCCTAGAGTCTTATTGCAACCTCAAAGCTGGCTATAAGCTTTCTGTTCATAACGAACTTTCAATTCTCCTAGAGTCTTATTGCAACATTTTCTGATATACGGAGCTACGCACGTTTTAACGGTCTTTCAATTCTCCTAGAGTCTTATTGCAACCTAGCGAAATTCCATGCGCAACCCACAAGCAAAGGTCTTTCAATTCTCCTAGAGTCTTATTGCAACGCCAGCCCCGCACGCACACCCTTGATAAGTTTGTTACTTTCAATTCTCCTAGAGTCTTATTGCAACTTCCCTGAAGCCCTTTCGGGGTTCTCCCCGGAGGGCCTTTCAATTCTCCTAGAGTCTTATTGCAACTTTAGGATTCCTCTTTTAGGAACCAGATTAAGTGCCTGTCTTTCAATTCTCCTAGAGTCTTATTGCAACACCCGTTACTTCGTCCACGCTCCCGAAGAGAACGACCCAAGGCTTTCAATTCTCCTAGAGTCTTATTGCAACGAAGCAAGCGCCTAAGCTTCTCCCGCTTATTAAGTTCTTCTTTCAATTCTCCTAGAGTCTTATTGCAACGCAAGGGTGCGGTTCTCATAATCCACGTTTTTGAAC